>NZ_CP019288.1:3970366-4276490 GCF_009901525.1 Kordia antarctica | reverse complement strand
CCAACGCGTCTCTATCTGCATCAACAATACGCAATGTATATTGATGAAATACGTGACAGTTACAACCTGTACAGATTGGATTTTCGCACGATTTTGATATGTGCGGAGTAATTATTTTATTATTTCCATAGAAAGCCGCATTGTATTTACGAGCTGCATCTTGACGCGCTGCATTGTAGGTGTCCAAATTTGGAAGTTTCACACGTAAAACCGTTGCTTGAATGGAATCTAATCGAGAGTTTACACCAACAACATCATGATGATAACGTTTGTACATTCCGTGATTTACAATTCCTCTGATTTTATGTGCTAAATCATCATCATTTGTAAAGATTGCGCCGCCATCTCCATAGCAACCTAAATTTTTTGATGGAAAGAAAGAAGTGGAAGCTACATGACCAATTGCGCCAGCTTTTTTCACGCTTCCGTCTGCAAATGTATAACTCGCGCCAATGGCTTGTGCGTTGTCTTCAATGACATATAAATCGTGTTCTTTTGCGATAGCTTGAATTGCGTCCATATTGGCACATTGTCCAAATAAATGCACAGGAACAATGGCTTTTGTTTTTGGCGTAATTGCTTTCCGAATTGCTTCTGGATCAATGTTGAATGAATCTTTTTCCACATCAACTAAAACTGGTGTTAGTTGTAATAATGCAATGACTTCAACCGTTGCTGCAAATGTAAAATCTGCGGTAATTACCTCATCGCCTGGTTTTAATCCAAGTCCCATCATGGCAATTTGCAATGCGTCCGTTCCGTTGGCACATGGAATTACGTGTTTTACGTCTAAATATTCTTCTAATTCTTTTTGAAAAGCATGTACTTCGGGTCCGTTTATGAATGCTGAAGATGCAATTACATCTAATACGGATTTATCAACTTGGTCTTTGATTTGTGCGTATTGCCCTTTCAAATCGACCATTTGGATTTTCTTCATTCGTATCTTTCTTTTGTTCTAACAATATTACAAAATTGTACAACGATACCCAATGAATTTAAAGGAAAGATGTATTTTAGCACCAAACTCATTGCTTTTGTATTTTATCTACAACATATTAGTTTATATCGCTGGATTCTTCCTAAAGATAGTCGCACTATTTAACAAGAAACTTGGACTTTTTGTTCACGGTAGAAAGACTGTTTTCGATATTTTATCTAATCAAATTAAAAAAGAAGATACTGTCATTTGGTTTCATACCGCTTCTTTGGGCGAATATGAACAAGGTTTGCCTGTTTTAGAAGCATTGAAAAAAAAATACCCAACTCATAAATTTGTATTAACTTTCTTTTCGCCTTCAGGTTATGAAGTAAAAAAAGATAGCGGCGTTGCAGATGTGATTACATATTTGCCATTGGACACGAAAGCAAACGCAAAGAGGTTTCTCAAATTGATTCATCCTGAATTGGTGGTTTTTGTGAAGTATGAGTTTTGGCCGAATTATTTAGCTGAATTGAAAAAACAGCAGATTCACACGATTTCTATTTCTACTATTTTTAGACCTTCGCAAGCATTTTTTAAGTTTTATGGCGGTTGGATGCGAAAGTCGTTGCATGCATTTAACCATATTTTTGTGCAAGATGAAGCTTCTCAGAAATTATTAGAAAGCATACATTATACAAATACAACGATTAGTGGCGATACACGTTTTGACAGGGTTTTGGAGATTTTACAACGAGATAATTCTTTAGCTTTTATTGAAGATTTTAAAGGTGATAAAACCTGTGTTGTCATTGGAAGTAGTTGGCAAGAAGATGAAGCACTTTTTGTTCCTTTTATTAATGATTCTACTAAAGATTGCAAATATATTATTGCGCCACATACTATTAAATCGCAAGAAATTGAAAAGCTAAAAAGTAGTATTACAAAGAATACGGTGTTATTTTCTGAGTTGGATCAACATCAAGATTTGAGTCAGTTTGCTGTTTTTATTGTGGACACAATCGGGATTTTGACAAAAGTGTACAGTTATGCGGATATTGCATATGTTGGTGGCGGCATGGGAAACACTGGTTTACACAATACCTTAGAACCTGCTGTTTTTAGAATTCCTGTCGTGATTGGAAAAAATTATGTAGGTTTTAAAGAAGCTGAAGATTTAGTTGCACTTGGTGGTGTTTTGTCTGTAAAATCTCAAACAGAGTTTAATACTACGATGAATCGCTTGTTAGAAGATGCTAATTTTAAAACTTCTGTTGGTGTTATGAATCACAACTATGTTCATTCTCATGGAAATGCAAGTGAGATTATTATGGAATATCTCTCCAAAAGATAAAAAATTCTTAAAAAATTACCTTTCAACTGTTAAAATGATAATTTTACAGAATGTTAAAAAGATGTTAAAATATTCTTTGTGAATTTGTAAAAGAAGTCTTAACATTGTTATTACAATTTAACAATAAATAGATTAAGAGATGAAAAAAGTAATTTTGAGCACTGCATTGGTTATTGCCCTTGCATTTGGCGCAACTTCTTGTGAAGAAGTAAAAAAAGAAGCTGACAAAGCTGGAGAGAAAATGGAAGAGACTTCTAAAACGGTCGGAGAAGAAATTGATGAAGCTATAGACGCTACTGAGAAAGCAGTTGATGATGCAGTTGATGGTACTAAAGAAGTAGCTAAAGATGTGAAAGAAGGTGCTAAAAAAGTTGTTGACGATACTAAGAAAGCGGTTGAAGATTTAGATGATGATAACTAAATTTATTAAGAAGTAATTCTTTTGACATATAAAGTAAAAGCTTCTCCAATTGGAGAAGCTTTTTTTATGCTTATTGACAGTTTGTCCCGTTACCAGTTAAGCACCAAGAACCTGTTTGTCCTGTTTCAGTTTCTCCACAATCTCCAAAACAACTTTTCGATTCTTCTTGATGTGTCCAATTCGTTCCTCCAACAACTGTTTCTTTTGCTAAGTTTGATATTAAGTTTTTGTTCAATTTCAAATTTTTAAAATTCTGCTTTTTCATGATATGTATTTTTAAGTTAATAGTTTAAAAATACCATAATTATATAAATGTAAAGTACGGTAATACCATAAAATCAACAATTTAGCAAATAGCATATGTGTTTGTGTCTACTTCATTCGTTTTTACACAACCATTTATTACTCTAGTTCTGTCACAATTTAATACTGTTCTCAAGCATATATTGTTACCATTTGCATCTACAAATGTGCGAATACAAACTATTACTGAATTATTTCCTCCTAGACTTTGTGAAGCAGTAAGGCTAGAAATTAGTTTTCTGTTCAATTTCAAATTTTTTAAATGCTTTTTTTTCATGATTTAATGGTTTTGATTAGTTTTCAAAGTAAGAAATAATTTCTTCCGTTTAAATATTTTTAACATAATTAACACATAATCAATCAGTTGAAATCTTAAAAAAATACTCATAAAATAGTAAAGAAGTTTTCTGAAAATTTAATAAACAAAAAAAGCCAAGATTTTTCAATCTCAGCTTTCGCTTGTTGTGCGGGTGAAAGGACTCGAACCTTCACACCGTGAGGCACTAGATCCTAAGTCT
Source organism: Kordia antarctica (assembly GCF_009901525.1). Taxonomy (NCBI): domain Bacteria; kingdom Pseudomonadati; phylum Bacteroidota; class Flavobacteriia; order Flavobacteriales; family Flavobacteriaceae; genus Kordia; species Kordia antarctica. The sequence goes on along the minus strand of NZ_CP019288.1, from coordinate 4,272,972 downwards.
AGCGTGTCTACCAATTTCACCACACCCGCAAATGTGGCTGCAAATATAAAGAACATTTTTAATATTCAAAGGAACTCACCACTATTTTTACTTCTTTTTTTAGTACTTTTGAGTATCTAGATAAATTTAATATATTTCATGAATACTATAAAATCTTATATCGAAACACATAAAAATCGTTTCATTGATGAACTCATCGAACTTTTAAAAATACCTTCAATAAGTGCTGATCCCGCATATACACAAGATGTCATTGATACTTCTGCCGTTATCAAAACGAGCTTGGAAAAAGCTGGTTGCGATCATGTAGAAATCTGTGAAACGCCAGGATATCCTATTGTTTATGGACATAAACATATTTCAGACGACTTACCAACCATTTTAGTCTACGGACATTATGACGTTCAACCGCCAGATCCTTTAGAACTTTGGGAAAGCGGTCCATTTGAGCCAATCATTAAAAAAACAAAAACGCATCCAGAAGGTGCAATCTACGCACGTGGTGCTTGTGATGATAAAGGACAAATGTACATGCACGTAAAAGCAATGGAATTGATGACGGAGACCAATCAATTGCCGTGCAATGTAAAATTTATGATTGAAGGCGAAGAAGAAGTTGGTTCGGAAAGTTTAGCTTGGTTTGTTGAACGCAATCAAGAAAAACTCGCCAATGATGTCATTTTAATCTCCGATACCGGAATGATTAGCAATACGCAACCTTCTATCACAACAGGTTTGCGCGGATTAAGTTATGTAGAAGTGGAAGTTACAGGGCCAAATCGTGACTTACACTCAGGATTATATGGTGGCGCTGTGGCGAATCCGATCAATATATTAGCAAAAATGATTGCTTCCATGCATGACGAAAACAATCACATTACGATTCCTGGTTTCTATGACAAAGTAGAAGACTTATCAAAAGAAGAACGTGCAGAAATGGCAAAAGCACCTTTCTCGCTAGAAGCATATAAAAATGCCTTAGACATTGACGCAGTTTACGGAGAAGCAGGTTACACAACCAACGAACGCAACTCAATTCGTCCAACGTTAGATGTTAACGGAATTTGGGGCGGATACACTGGCGAAGGCGCAAAAACCGTCATCGCAAGTAAAGCGTATGCGAAAATTTCGATGCGTTTAGTGCCAAATCAAGAATGGAAAGAAATCACAGAATTATTCAAAACACACTTTGAAAACATTGCGCCTAAAGGTGTCACAGTCAAAGTAACGCCACATCACGGCGGACAAGGTTATGTAACTCCAATTGACAATATTGGCTACCAAGCAGCTAATAAAGCGTACTCAGAAACTTTTGGCGTTCCTGCCATTCCACAACGTTCTGGCGGAAGCATTCCGATTGTTTCACTATTCGAAAAAGAACTCAAAAGTAAAACGATTTTAATGGGATTTGGACTTGATAGTGACGCAATTCACTCACCAAATGAACATTTCGGAATCTTCAATTATCTCAAAGGAATTGAAACTATTCCGCTATTCTACAAATACTTTACTGAACTTTCTAAGTCATAAAATAACAACTTTAAAATCCGCTTCGTGCGGATTTTTTCTTTTGTACTGAACTTGTTTCAGTATCTCATCACAATTAAATTTTACATTTGGGCGTTACCACAAAAGTTCATTTCGAGAAAACCTCAATGAACTTTTATGGTCAGGCTTTCCGCTGCAAGTCCTCACTATCGTTCCGGGCTTTTCACTACAATCCTTAACGTGGAAATTCCCATGAAAATGGTAAACTCCAACTATAACTTTCAAATTATTTTACCTCTACACTTGTAGAATACAAAATTTAGTTCTACATTTGTAGAGTAATATTACACCGATTCCTGTGAAATGAACAAAATATCATTTTGATGTCGACCGAAATGATACAACGTAAATTTTACAATCGAATCAAAAAACAATAATTAACAGATGAAATTATCAAAAACGGAAGAACAGTTAATGCAACATTTATGGAAACTTGAAAAAGCATTCATGAAAGATATTTTGGAACAATATGACGAACCAAAACCTGCAACAACTACGATTGCCACGTTATTGAAACGTATGAACGATAAAGGATATATTTCGTATGCAACGTTTGGAAAATCGAGAGAATACTTTCCATTGATTAAAAAAGCAGATTATTTTTCGAAACATCTCAATGGACTTATCAAAAATTTCTTTAACGATTCAGCTTCGCAATTTGCTTCTTTTTTCACGAAAGAAACCAATTTAACGGATGCCGAATTGCAAGAATTAAAAAAGGTTATCGATCAACAACTAAAAGATAATAACAAATGATTTCATATTTCATAAAATCAGGATTATGTTTGGCATTGGTACTTTTAGTATATAAAGTATTGCTTGAGCGCGAACGCATATATGTGTTTAATAGATACTATTTGCTTTTCGGATTGTGCTTTTCGCTTTTAGTTCCTTTTATTCCAATGGTGAGTTCGGTAACAATTCCAATGGTAGAAAATAATCCTGCATTACTTATTGAAAGTACACAAGGATTGTCAATAGAAGTTGCTTCCAATGAAGTTTCAAACCCAATTTCATGGTTCGTCTATTTAGTGGTTTTATATGGAATTGGCTGCTTATTTTTCTTTTCTCGATTCATCGCAAATATTCACAAGATTTTTCAAAAAATTGCCAAAAATACAAAGGCAATTTACAAAAAAGCTTCGTTGGTATTATTGAAAGAAAACGTATTGCCACATACATTTTTGCATTATATTTTTATTGAAAAAGAAGCATATGACACGGCAACTATTGCAAACGAATTGTACACACATGAACTCGCGCATGTTTCGCAAAAACATACGTTAGATATTATTTTGATTGAATTGATCCAGATTGTATGTTGGTTCAATCCGTTACTAATGTATTATAAAAAAGCAATTCAGCTGAACCACGAATTTTTAGCGGATGATGCTGTGATAAAATCAAACACAAAGATTCCAGCCTATCAACAATTATTACTCGATAACGCAAGTTGGAATCATGACGTATACTTGGCCAGTAATTTAAATTTTTCTGTAACTAAAAAAAGATTAGAAATGATGACAAAACACACATCGCGTGTTCGTGCTTGGCTTGTTGCCTCGCTCACGATTCCAGTATTTATTGGCGCGCTGTTTCTATTTAGCACAAAAGTAGTTGCGCATGAAGCGACTGCAGAATTGATAGAAACTACAAAAACACAAACGACTATTCCACAAAATCAAAACGATCCAAAAGCTGATTATTATAAAAATGCGACATTGATTTTTGAAGATGAACACGGAACTAAAGTCACAAAAACGTACGCAGAACTTACTGCGAAAGATAAAACAAAATTAATTCCTCCACCAAAAACACCTGTAGCAAAACGCCCGACAACGCAACTTTTAAACGATTGGAAAAACAAAACAGCGTTTGCTATTTGGTTAGATGGAAAGGTGATTGACAATAGTAAAATTTCAAACTATGACATTGTGCATTACACAGGAAGTTTTGTATACAAAAATGCTCGAAGTATACGTTTTCCTCAAGAAAATCAAATATTATTATATACCGAATCTGGTTTTGAAGTATTGAAAAAAAATATAGCAAGCCCATTGCCTGAAGGTGCCGTTTTACATTTCAAAGAAAATTCACATAAAACAAAACTTAATAATAAGAAAGTAAATATTGTCAAAAACATTGATAGAAAAGATATTGTAGTTAACATTACTAAAGATGGAAGCTTCATCGTAAACTATACACTTAAAAGTACTTTTGCAGAACTTGATAAAAATATTAAAACAGAACTTAGTCATATTTTACACAAAAAAGCCCGGAATTCACTTATCATTTATCATGAAGATCGTAAAGAATTTATAGCAAAAGTAACTGCAATTTTAAAAGCAAATAAGATTTATAATATTGAAACGATCAACATTACTGATGTTCCGCCACCGCCACCGCCTGGACATGCACCCAAACTTTCTTCTAAAGAAAAGCGAAATGTTGAGCACATGCAGGAAAACATGAAAGGTCAGAAAGTAGAAACCATGGAGATTAATGGTAAAAAACATTATTATGTTGTGAAAAATGGCGTAAAATTCATCTATAATGAAAAAAGTCAATTAGTAGATGAAAACGGAAAACCAATTCCGCCTCCGCCACCTCCGCCGCCAAAACCAAAACATAAAAAGAAAGATAAAATTTAAAATCGTTTCAACTAATTTATAAAAGAGTCTCAATTATGAGACTCTTTTTTTTGTAACATTTTTGCACATTTTGCGTTCTTATAATGAACTCGTTTAAACTTTTTGGATTTTTCAGCAAATTGAAAAAATTTAAACGAGTTCAACATCATCAATCAATCAAAAAATCAAATTATGTTAAAACAATTTTTTCTCGTCTGTTCAGGCGTTGACCTCAACCTTATACGCGATTGTAGCGATGGCGAACAAACTAAATACGCCGGAATTGGCGCAACCGTCTTTTTTACTGCGCTTATGGCTTTTATTGCAAGTGCGTACGCTTTGTATACCGTTTTTGATAATCCGTTTGCAGCCGTTGGCTTTGGACTTATTTGGGGATTGTTAATTTTTAATTTGGATCGTTTTATTGTTTCTACGCTTCGAAAACGAAAAAATAAGTTTGATGAGTTTTTACAAGCAACTCCACGAATTATTTTAGCCGTTATTATTGCGATTGTTATTTCGAAACCATTGGAATTGAAAATCTTTGAAAAAGAGATCAATCAAGTGTTGTTGGAACAGAAAAATGAATTGACACTTTCAAATAAAACTCAAATTGCACAACAATTTACACCTGAAATCGAGCAAATCTCACAAGAAATTACACGGTTAAAAAACGATGTAACTGCAAAAGAACAAGAAGTGAATGGTTTGTACGAAACGTATATCGCGGAAGCGGAAGGACGAAAAGGCACAGAATTGATCGGAAAAGGTCCAGTATATCAGGAAAAGCGTGATAAACATGATGCTGCTTTGCAAGAGTTACAAGCATTTCGTGCTGAAAATAGTGAAAAAGTAGCCGCAAAAGAACTCGCAATTACTGATTTGATTACGAAACAGAAAGAACAAGAAGCTACCACACAACCAATTATTGACGGTTTTGATGGTTTGATGGCGCGCGTAAATGCACTTGGCGAGTTGGCTTGGCTTCCATCATTTTTTATATTTTTATTGTTTTTAGCAATAGAAACTTCTCCAATTTTTGCCAAATTATTTACCTCAAAAGGCGAATATGATTTTAAGTTTCAAGATGCAGAAGATGCTGTAAAAACTTGGGTTACGCAAAAAGTTCATCAACGTAAAACGCTGTTACAAACAGATCAGTCATTGAACAATAAAGTATATGCTGATATTGCCGAAGAAGAAGAATTATACACCTACAAACGCAAAAAAGCCCGTGAATTAATGCAATTACAGGCTGATGCTTTTTTTAATTTACAGAAAAAACAATTTTAAGTAGTTGTACTTTTTAGATGTTTAATCATTTGTTGTTGTGCTTTTGCTTGTGCAGTTTGAAGACTTGTGGCAAATTCACTTTCAGCGATTGCTCGATATAGTACTGCGCCGTTTTTATAAACGATCCACCAGTACTTACTGTCTTTCATATATTCCGCTTTTAAATGGTAGCCATCTTCCGTAATGACTTCCTTGTACTTTTTATTTCCTTTCCATCTCATAGGTTCGTAGGTTAAATTTGGAAACAAAAAGATAAGAAATTTATTATAAATAAATTACGGTTTTACCATCAAATACTATAAGCGTAAGACGAATAGTAATGAAAGTTTCGACGAACGTTCTAAACTTATAAAAGATTTAAGCGTTGCATTAGTTCTTTTCGGTTTGCTCTACTTACAGGAATGACGTCTTGCTTTATTAAAACACTATTGTCTTCAATATCAACAATTTTAGTCGTGTTAATTATGTATGAACGATGCACTTTTAAGAATAAGTTACTCGGTAGTTTTTCTTCAATTTTTTTCAGTGTAGAATGTACAATGTAGTTTTTGTCTTCTGCCTTTATTTTTATGTAATCACCTTTTGCTTCTATTAGGTAAATATCTGGAATGTTGATTTTTACCAAACGACGATCAATATTTACATATAGATTGTTTCCTGCTATTGACGTTTCTTCAGGAATTGCAGGCGCAGCATCTTCAATCGTTGTTGTTGCAGCTGTCGTATTTCGATCGTTTATACGCGCAACAGCTTTGGCAAAACGTTCTGGTGTTATTGGTTTTACTAAGTAATCAATGACACAATCATATTCAAACGCATCTAACGCAAAGTTTTTATCAGAAGTTGTGAGAATGATTTGTGGCGGGTTTTTTAAGGTTTGAATGAAATCAAATCCTGAGAATGTTGGCATGTGTATATCTAAAAAGATAAGATCAACTCCATTCGTGTTTAGATATTTTATAGCGTCAATCGCGTTATCAAATTCTTCTGCAATTGTGAGCATTTCAATCTTTTTACACAACTGTTTTGTGATTGCTCTTGCAGTGGCTTCATCATCTACAATTATACATTTCATAAGTAGGTAGTCTTATATAGTAATTAAAAATTCTTCCATGTTTTGCAAAATGCTGAGAAATGCCTCATAATGTTGGGGATTGTCATTTTTCAGTTCTTCTTCAAAGGAAATTGAAAACTCATAACTTTTTTCAAGCCCCAAAATACTAATTTTATGTTTAATTTTATGCACGAGCTCTGCTGAATTTTGATAGTTTTTTGCATGAACACTTTTTATAAACGCTTCTTTTTCTTTTGGAAGTTCTTTTTTTAGGATTGAAATTAATTTTGCTTCAAACTCCGTGTCGCCATCGGCAAGTTCTTTTATGTAGGATAAATTTGGACTTTCTAGCTGCATTTTATTTTTTAAGTTTAAAGAAGAATGTTGTTCCTTTTCCTTCTTCAGATTCTAAATAAATATCTCCTTTGTAAAGCTCAATAATTTTTTTCACAATAGATAATCCAATTCCTGTAGATTTTCCTTTTGTATCTAAGGTTTGAAATATTTTGAAAATTTTATCATGATACGCTTTAGCAATTCCGATTCCATTGTCAGAAACAGAAAACTTCCAATAGTATTTCAACTCTTTGAACTTCACTTCTATTTTTCCGTCTTCCTTATCTACGTAATCAATTGCATTACTAATTAAGTTTTGAAACAATTGTTTGATACGTGTTTTATCGGCTTTAATTATTGGTAAATCTTCTGGAAAGATAAATTGAATGTGCTCCGGAATGTATAAAATTGTTTGTATTTCTTCTAAAATTTCCTTGACTTTAACTTTTTGTACGATTAATACACTTTTATCATTCACACTAGAATACCGCAAAATCCCGTCAATCAGCGCGTCCATTTGCTCTAATTTGTTGTTTAATTTCTCGAAAGTTTCATTAGCACCTTCATCTAAAACTTCTTCATAATCTTCTTGAAACCAAGATACTAACGCATTTATACTTCGCAAAGGCGATTTTAAATCGTGCGAAACAATATGTGCGAAATCACGAAGTTCTTTGTTACTTCGTTTTAAGTTTTCTAACAATTCTTCGTTTTGACTTTCCGCTTCTATTCTACGTTCTAGGTTTACAGCATTTGTCAATTGAATTGACACTAAGTCTGCAACATTTTTTAGAAGTCGCAAGTGTTCTTTGGTGAAGAAGTTTTTGACTGAGTTTTCAGAATCTATAATCCCGACAACTTCACCATTGACAATGATAGGAACTGTAATTTCAGAAGAGCGTCTTTTATCGTCAACTACATAACGTTTATCTTTGGTTGTGTCGTTTATCAATTCGGCTTTTCCTGTTTGCGCTACATGACCGACAAGTCCTTTGCCAAACGGAATGTAAATTTTGTTTATGATTTCTTTATTCTTGTCTACTTGTGCGCCGTAACCTGCAATTTGCTCTAAGAGTTTTGTTTTTTTGTTGACTAAATACACGACGCAATCTTCAAATTCTAAATCGTGTGCTGTTACGTTTGCTATTTCCCAAGCAATATCGTGAATGGTCAGTTTTCCAATAAACGAACGTGTTAAACTGTTTAATGTATTTAACATCAAACGCCTTTTGTATTTTTCTGTTACATCTTCAATGAGCGCCAATTGATATTTTATTTTTCCTTGCGCGTCACGAACTCCTGTTACATTTGTTTTGGATAAAAAAGAAGTTCCGTCTTTACGCTTGTATTTTTTTTTAGTGCTGTATTGATTTATTTCTCCATTGTGCATTTGGTCATACAACAGTCGTAATTCTCCAATTGATTCATCAAAAGATAGTTTTTCATAAGGAAATCCTACTAATTCTTCTTCTGAATATTGCACTAGTTTTTGGAAAGCTTTATTCGTTTTAATGATTTTTCGATCTTGCGCTAACACAATTCCTAATGTAGAATTATCTACAATAGTTGCCAATTGTTCACGTTGTTCTTCATAGTCAGCGGCATTTTCTTTGGCTTCCGTAATATCTCTTACAACACCTTGCGCTGCAATAATTTCACCTTCTTCATTATAGATTAAGCTTGAGTTGATTTGAACCCATTTTACCTGTTTATCTTTGGTATAAACTCTTGCTTCGTAGTTTGGAAAAGAGCCATTTTCTATGAGTTTTGCAAAAGAATTCATTGCATATTCGAAGTCTTCTCTGTAAATGATATTGACAACATTAAACTCTTCTTCTTTAATGTCATAGCCAAATAGTTTCACGGCAGCATCATTCATTTTGATCACATTTCCCATTGTGTCCATGACAATAAATGAGTCGAGTAAATTCTCAAAAAAAACATCGTATTCCGTAATTTTGGCTTGTAGTGCTTCGCGTACTTCTAACAATTCGCTTGTGCGATGTAAGAGTATTTCTTCCGCTTGTTCGCGTGCTTTTTTTTCGTTCTGAAGAGCTAGTTTGAGGGATTGAATTGTATCTTTCATTGAACGCTAATCTAAATGCTTGGGGTTTTGCGCTTGAATATACTAAATTCCGTATACTTTTTTTAGTTCTTTAAAGAAATTAACTGAAAACCTATATTTCTGCGAGGTAGAAGAAATATAAAAAAGGAAGAATTTTAGTAGTGTATTGTAATTAGAAGTTGATGACTTCATTTACCATCCAATAGTCTACAACACATTGTATTTTAGCTATGTAATCTTCGTATCGTAATGGTTTTATGATGTAACCTGCAATTCCAAGTTTATAACTTTCCAACATGTCTTGGTGATTGTTAGATGTGGTTACAATAATTGCTGGAATATAACGCAAGTGGATATCATCTTTAAGTTCTTTTAAAAACTCAAGTCCGTTCATTTTAGGCATGTTCAAATCTAACAGAATGACATTAGGCAAATCTTCTTTTTTTCTCAAGATTTCTAGTGCTTCCTCTCCATTCTTAGCTTCAAGTATTCGGTGCGTAAATCCTAGTTTTTTTAAGGATTTTTTGAACTTTAATACTTCAATCTCGTCATCTTCGATAAATAAAAACGAAAGATTTTCCATTTATTAGTTTTAGTGTACTATTCAGCAATTGATTCGTAAATTTCCTGTTTATCTTTTAGAAAGTGAGCATCTTTCGATTAAACGAAAATTAATAAGGGTTGAATAACCTTTTAATATAGACTAATGGTTTTGTTAATTTTTTGTTTTATTGATTGTTTCCGCTTTTATTGCGGTAATTCGCTGGTAATGTGCTGACAAATCAGTAGGATTGTACACACGTTTTGCGCTTGGCGGATATTTTTCTAGCAGTTTTTCAGGGCGAATTGGTCGCTTGGTAAAATCTCCTCCACAATTTGGGCATACATTTTTTAAAATTCCAGTTACACAGCTTTCGCAATACGTACATTCAAATGTGCAAATCATTGCTTCCTGCGAATCAGAAAGTAAATCTTTGTTGCAATGTTCGCAGTTTGGTCGAATTTCTAACATATAGCGATTGTATTTACTGGTAATTTTCTAATGCTGCTTTTTGTTTTTTGGTCATTCCTTGGATGACTAAATAATAGGAATCATCTATAAGTTCTTGAATGAATTTTGTTGAAAGTTCTCCTTGATAAAGTTCCACAGTATTCCAATGTGTTTTACTCATATGAAATCCTGGTTTGATACTTTCATATGCTTCACGAAGTTCTTCTGCTTTTTCTGGATCGCATTTTAGATTGATTGAAGCTGTTCCTGCTTCCCAACCTTTTAGAGAAGTTAGCGCATACATTTTACCTAAAACTTTGAAAACCAATACGTCTTGATCAAAAGGAAATTCCTCTGTAACTGCTGGTTTGGAAATGCAATATTCTCTTAGCAATTCAATATTCATACACTCAATTTGAAAGCAAGATATAAAAATCCTACGAATTCATCCATGTATTTTAAAATTGAAACACCAAGAACTAGGCGTTTACATCTGAGTTGTTGTGCGAAGTTTTACTATTATTTTTTTCTTTAATATCTGTTTTTTGAGTAGGCGCGATATCCAGGCTTATAAGAACATCATTCAGATAATAAACTACTTTATCAATTAGTGACATCGTATTTGTTATTTCGATTGCGGCAAATATACGGCAAGAATGTTTAGAAACTGAGGAAGTTTTCTTTAAATGAATATAAATTATCGATGAAATACATAGTGATAAATCAACTTCTATATATTTTTAATTTTGAGCCGCTTTTAGCTTTAAAAATAAATGCAAGCTTCTAGTATGTAGTATTTTAAGAACAACTATTGATTGTTTAGTTCTTCTTCAAATATGATATATCTTCTTCTGGAAGTGTTATTTCAGAGTAATCCAATTCCCAACCGATAGTTTCTACAATTTTTTCAATAATCAAAATTGCGTCTAAGGCTTCTTTTTTAGCAGATTCTAGCAAACCACTTTGCGGAACTTTATCAATAATGTGTTGTTTTGCTTCTTTGTTTAGTTTTGTAAGATCTTCAGCGCTAAATTTATTCAACAAACCATCTTTTTTATCATAATATGTAAAATCTGTCTCAACGGTTAAAATTTCTGGTTGTGGAAAATGAATAATTCGCACTTGTTTTTTGTCCTTGTCTGATTCCAAACGTAATTTTTTCAAATCATATCCAACACTTGCTTTTGCTTTAATTACAATAAGCGCGCGTTTTTTACTAAAAAGCATACGTAGAAAGTGTGCTGATTTATCTTCGTAATGATAAATTTCACTGAAATCGCCTTCAACAGTTGTTAGCCTACAAACACTCTTAATTTTATCAATTAATACCTGTGATTGATGTATTGTACGCTTTTCCGATTGTCTTTTACCGATGAAATCATATAAAAAATAAGAGACAATTCCTCCAATTAATACTGCTAAAACTATATCCATATATTAGACATTTACAATAACTATTCCTCAATTATTGTGAATGTAAATTTAAACTAATTTTAGTTAGCTACAATTATTGGGGGAATTTCAGATGTAAACTACTACATATGAGCTTATGAAATGCCTAATATTCGATTTCGTTCTTCAAAAGTCTCCTTAACGTCTTCTTGCGTACGAATAAACAACGCTATAATAGCATTTTCTATGTCTTCGTTCTCATTCAAACCATTAAACACATTTCGAATCATTGACGAACCATAAGGTTTGTTGTTTCTACTCGTTATTTTCTTTTCCTTTAAGATTTTTAAAACGCCTTCTGTATAATGATATCCCAAAACTTCTTTGAGTTTTCTACGTTGTTCTTTGCGTATCATATGTATTCCTAAGTTTTAATATTTAATAATCTCTATAATAATGTCGATTTTACACCACATTATATAGAGCTGACGGTATAATATTACAAACTATTTTCTATGTAAGAAAACTTTATATAGAAAAATTTCAAAATATGATGAAAATAATCGACAGAATAATCTTCTTAAGCATGCGAAAAAAAATCAGCATTCACAAACTTTATATATCAATATACGCTGCAAACAGCTACACAGACGAGCGATTTAAGATTCTCACTTTTGTAAATAGTGCTGTTTTATAGTTAATAATCGGTAACTAATTTGATTTAAATAAACTTTAGTTAATTTCGAGAGAAGTCGATATGATTTGAAAATTTAGACGATTCATTTCCTAATTATAGAAATATTTAGAGAAAATAAAATTGAACACATTCCACAAAAGCAATTTAAAAAAAGCTGCAAAAAATTAAAAAGCTTTCCAACATTAACTCAAATTAGTCAAAAAATTGAAAGGTGATTAAGTACATTTTCAACACAACAAAGCCTCTATTTTATATGTATAATTCCTTAAGATTCAAACATTATATTGAGAATCAATGGTATACAATTCCTGTCTTTTCCGAAAAAACGCTATACATATAGTAAAAATGTGTATATTTACAAATTAACACATTTGTGCTGATTTACTGTCAATTTGAGTGGCGATTTATTAACTTTAAAAACTATTTTCTATGAAATTTTATTTTTCATAGTCTTATTTCGAAATAAAATGAAAATAATCGATAGAATAATCATCTTTATCAATCATAAAAACATGAGCATGCGAGCGTTTGACATCTCAATAAAAGTGGGCAATGGCTACACGAGCAAACAATCAAAATCAGGCGCTTCTGTCGGAAGTGATGTTTTAGAGCGGATAATCGATACATACCCTGAACTAAATCCACTTTGGTTGGTTACAGGAAAAGATACTATGATTATTGATTTCAACAATTCTAATGAGCCACTTCCCGATTACGGAAAAACTATTGATGAAATTCTAGAGAACAAAATAAAGCGTATTGTTCAAGATCAACTCAAAGATTTTAGCAATAAGCTAGAAAACTTTCCAACACTTGACCAAATTAGTAAAGAAATTCAGAAAAATTTAAAAGGTAAATAACACTATTATATCTTAAAAATCTTCCGTTAAAAAGCTTACAATACTGCAACTACAGCATAAAATTATAAGACTTTTGTGTAGATTCTATTGATTTATGTATATTTACTAATTGTTACATTTGTGCTGATTTACTGTCAGTTTGTATAACCTAAAGCACATATTAAAACCTATTTTCTATAAAATAAGGTTTTTTATGGCTTAATTTCTCAATATATGAAAATAATAGAACGGATCGTTATATTTATCAAACATAAAAACTTGAGTATGCGTGCATTTGACATTTCAATTGGCGTAGGTAACGGTTACACTAGTAAGCAAGCCAAATCAAGTGCTTCTGTAGGTAGTGACGTTTTAGAAAAAATATTTGATCAATATCTTGATTTAAGCCCGCTTTGGTTGGTTACTGGGCAAGGAAAAATGATTATTGATCCTGAAAAGAAAACTGACGAGCCACTTCCAGATTATGGAGAAACAATTGACGAAATTATAGAAAATAAAATCAAGCGTATTGTAGAACAACAATTTAAAGAATTTAGCAAAAAGCTGGAAAATTTCCCTACGCTGGACCAAATTAGTAAAGAGATTCAAAAAAATCTGAAAGGCAACTAATTATTAATTACTTTTCTATTTTATATAAAATTGGCTTACTCGGTGAAGCATCATTTTCAAAAGGTGCAATTTGTATATTTACATAATACGCGCCGTCTTTTATACTATTTGCAACAAAAATAAACTCCGTAATTGTCGCGTTCATACGCATATCGCCACCTGTATTCCAAAACGCATTGTGCGCTAACAATTTACCATCATCTTTTTCTTTATCCACACTTGGAAGATCAATTAATAAGTGTTTAATTCCCTTTTCTCTAAGATATATTGCGCCATCTTCTTCTATGTACGGCGGATTTGTATTCGAATACTGTTTATTTTTCTTGTCTCTAAAATTTGGCAATGTACGAATCACAATCGCTTCTCGTTTCTTGTTTCCGATTACGTTTTGCAACTGTTTTCTAGAAATTATATAATCTCCACCTTTTTTTTCAGGAACAACCGTAATGAGCTCTGCATGAAAGAAAAATTGCTTTAATTGTTGATTTACAGAAAATACTTCTTCCGTAATATGTCCAACACATTCTGTATGTGTTCCGTGCGAATGCGGATTAAATGAAATATTATTAAAATTAACGTCGCCGCCTTCTTTTACACTTCCAACCCAATTTTCCGTGCGAACAGGCGAAATTTCTGGAGCATCCAAATACCACGCATTTACGTTTTCTTTAGAAGCGCGTAAAGGAATGGAAATATCCAATGGTTTTGATAAATCTATTTGGTGTTTTGTCGTTTTACGTTGAATAGTACAAATCATAAGCACAAAAATACTAAATGATTTTTCATATCTTGAAGCAAAAACATGAAAAAGAATCCTTTTCAAAAAAAATTTTTTTGCTTTCTTCTTATTTTACTATTGCTTTCTTTTCTGCTTTCAGGTTGGTTATTGCAAGAAAATGGACCTTGGGATTTCTTTGTGTTTGTTTTTATCGGATTACCGTTAAATATAATTTTACTAATTGCTACCTTATATGCTGGAAGAATTAAATCCTAAAAAAATCTGAAGCAATTCCGTCACACAAAAACTTTCCTTTTTGTGTTGTTTTGATAAATATTGCTTCTTGTGAAATTGTTTTTTCTTGTAAATGCGTTTTTGCAATATGTAAGGTGTGATCTACGTAACTTCCTCCAAATTCTTGTTGAATATATACCAAAGAAATTCCCCAAATGGTACGCAAACCTGTCATTACATATTCGTTATATTGATCGTCTAAAGAGAGATTTTCTGTTGTAGAAGGCAAGTTGTTTTCTTTAATACTTTTTATGTACAACGGATTGTTTGAAACATTCCAACTTCTCATTGTTTTCTGAAACGAATGCGCGCCAGGACCAATTCCTATATACGTTGCGCCTTTCCAATACGAGGTATTATGTTTGGAAAAATAGTTAGGTTTTCCAAAATTGGAAATTTCGTAATGTATAAATCCCTGTTTTTCAGTTTCTTCCACCAAAATGGTGAAATGCGCAAGTGCTTCTTCTTCTGAAACATTTGGATATTTTCCTTGTCGGATGAATTTTTCCAACGCCGTTTTCGGTTCAACCGTTAATGCATAACTTGAAATATGATTGATTCCAAAACTGAACGCAGTCTCCAAATTCGTTTTCCACTGTTCAATTGTCATATTCGGCACACCGTACATCAAATCGATAGTAATATTATCAAAATAATGAGTTGCCAATTCCAAACACTTTTTAGCTTCTTCAGCAACATGCGCACGATTCATTGCTTGTAAATGTTCCTCAAAAAACGATTGAATTCCAATACTCAATCGATTAATCGGAGAAGCCGCCAATTCTTTAATTTTTATTTCGGTTAAATCGTCAGGATTTGCTTCTAAGGTAATTTCTGGATTGTGTGAAACTTTATAGTTTTCATATACAGTTTTCAAAATCGCTTGTATTTCTTCTAGCGATAACATACTTGGTGTTCCGCCGCCAAAATAAATGGTTTCAATCGTAGTTTCTGACAATTCTGATTTTCGTAAAAATAATTCTTTTTGAATCGCAGAAATCATTTCATCTTTCTTCGATAAAGACGTAGAAAAGTGAAAATCACAATAATGACATGCTTGTTTACAAAATGGGATATGTATATAAATTCCAGCGATACGTTCTATATTTAACTACTAATTATCGTGCAAAAACCGCTACGAGTCGAATAATTGCAACAATAAAGATAATAATACCCAATATGGTTTTCCAAACTGGTGTTGAACTTCCTTGTGCATCTTCATAACTATGCGTTTCATCTTGAACTGCTGCACGTTCTGCTAATCTTCGCTCTTCTTTGACATCTTTTACAAAATCTGGACAGGTAAACTGAAATGTTGGTTTCTCATTGGTCAATCCGCAAATAATTCCTTGAGAAGAGGAAAAAGATTTATTAACACATTTCTTGCAAAATTCAATTTGGTGACTCATAAAATATTGATTGTTTTAATTTTATGCCGAAAATATAGAAATCATTTGAAAAGTCCATCACATTTTACTTTTTTACTCTTTTTTCATTTTGCTTAACAAAACTTGACCAGCCAGAATAGTTTTTACCAATTTCTATGCGTCCTGCATTGTAAAAGTGACAAACTGCTGCAGCCAAACCATCGGTAGAATCCAAATTTTTTGGTAATGTTTTCAAGCCTAATAAACTTTGTAACATTTTGGCAACTTGCTCTTTGCTAGCATTTCCGTTTCCGGTAATTGCCATTTTTATTTTCTTGGGAGAATATTCAGTAATAGGAATTTCACGCGATAAACCTGCTGCCATTGCAACACCTTGCGCGCGCCCAAGTTTTAACATCGATTGTACGTTTTTACCAAAAAAAGGAGCTTCAATCGCAATTTCGTCAGGATTGAACGTATCAATCAATTCAATCGTACGTTCAAAAATTAATTTTAATTTCAAATAATGATCGCTGTATTTTTGCAATTGCAATTCATTCAGTTGCAAAAACTTCATTTCTTTGCCTACAACTTTTATCAAGCCAAAACCCATAATCGTAGTTCCTGGATCAATTCCTAGTATAATTTTCTCTGTTTTCGGCGGCTTTTTGTCTTGCTTCATCTAATTCAAACTATATCTCTATTGCGAAAATCATTTCCATGATAGATTTGTTTTGCGAAATGCGTTACTTTGTAGCATGCAGATTTCGGTATCTCACAAAACTAAGCAATTCTTTGCTTTGGTAATAAAACTAGCCATAATTATTGGTGCAGCTTATTTTATTTATGATAAGTTAGCACACAATTCGCAGCTAAATTTTGATGTGTTTTCAGCACAATTAAAAGCTTCTGGAGTTTTTAAAATTTCAACGATTTCTATATTATTATTGGCTACTTTTTTAAATTGGTTTGTAGAAATTATCAAATGGAAAACGTTGGTTCAGCACATAAAATACATCTCACTTTGGGAAAGTACAGCGCATAGTTTAGGTGGATTAACAGCTTCATTATTTACACCAAACAGAATTGGCGAATATGGCGCAAAAGCATTGTATTTTCCGAAATCGGAACGTAAAAAAGTGTTGGGTTTAAATTTTCTTGGAAACATAGCGCAATTAGTAGCAACTGCTTTTTTTGGCATGATTGGATTTTCTTTTTTTGTATATCAATTTGGAGTAGAATTACCTTGGCATAAAATATTGCGCATGTTTGTAATCATAACACTTATTGGTGGTATTTTTATACTAGGAATCAAACAAAAACGTTTTCAAATCAAAGGATTTTCTTGGAATAGTTTGAAAAGTTTCACAAAGAAAATCTCCAATAAAATTCATTTAAAAAACATAAGTTTTTCATTCATTCGCTATATAATTTTTGCACATCAATTTTACTTTTTACTGCTACTTTTCGGTTTAAATACTTCATATTTAACTGCAATGAGCGCAATTACAGCAATGTATTTAATTACTTCATTAATTCCGATGTTGTTCATTTTTGATGTAATTGTAAAAGGAAGTGTTGCCGTTTGGCTTTTTGGATATCTTGATTTTCCCGAATTAAGCATTCTTTCCATAGTTTCATTGATGTGGATTTTCAATTTTGTGCTTCCGAGTATTGTTGGTAGTTATTTTGTATTGAATTTTAATCCTTCTTTTACAGAAGAAAAATCAATGGCATCATGATGATAGGAATTATTTTCTTAATAGCAATTGTTTATATCTTGCTGATACTGAGTTTGATATTTGGTTTTTGGATAGAAACTACTCTCAAAAACAAACATCTTGAAGCAAAAACAAATTTTTCTGTAATTATTCCCTTTCGGGATGAAACTCTACGTTTACCGATGTTGTTAGCTTCTATAAAAGAATTGCAATATCCGAGCGCGAATGTGTCTTTTTGGTTTGTAGATGATGCTTCTGAAGATGATTCGTGCCAAATCATAGAAACATTTTGCAAAGAAAATTCATCTGTAAACATAAAAATTTTAGAAAATAAGCGTGTTTCAAATTCGCCAAAAAAAGATGCAATTCTAACAGCAATTACACAAATAAAAAGTGATTGGATTGTTACTACCGACGCAGATTGCATACTTCCAACACATTGGTTACAACTTTACAATCAAGAAATTATTTTGAAACAACACAAAATGATTGCTGCGCCAGTTACGTACAAAGAAGATGCTTCATTTTTTAATTATTTTCAATTACTCGATTTTTTGAGCTTGCAAGGAACAACAATTGGAAGTTTTGGTCTACAATTACCTTTTATGTGTAATGGCGCCAATTTAGCATATCAAAAAAGTGCTTTTTTGGAAGTTCAAGGATTCACAGGAAATGATACAATTGCAAGTGGCGATGATGTATTTCTGTTAGAAAAATTTGTACAAAAATGGCCAAAAAAAGTGTGCTATCTAAAATCAAAAAAAGCGTTGGTAACTACATTTTCTGTTGCTACTTTTCGCGATTTAGTTTCGCAACGCGTACGTTGGGCTTCAAAAAGTGCGAATTATAATTTACCTACTGGAAAACTAATTGGCATTAGTGTAATTTTAATGAATTTAGCGTGTTGCATGTTTCCATTTTTACTTTTATTTACAACTATTTCATGGCAACTTATGCTACTTTTATTTTATTTAAAAATTATTGTAGATGGAATATTATTATTTCAAACTATTCAATTTACAGAACAAAAATTTAGATTTTTATACTTTATTTTAAGTGCAATTTTATATCCTTTTTTCACGATTTTTATCCTCTTTCAATCTTTATTTAAAAACTACACCTGGAAGAATAGAAAGTTTAAAATGTAATTAGAAAAGGTGTTTTATTTCTTAAAATGAGCGTTTTACACTGTTTTTTCAAAAAAACCAGCTATTTTTAAAGTATAATCCAACTTACTTTAGCCCCAAATAATTTCGGAGTGTTCTTTTAAATTTCAAATAATACCTTTGAGAGATGAAATACAAGAAATGGAGTTTACAAGAAAAGTTAGAAATACTATCCTGTTCTGAGGAACTTGGTATTGTTGAGACTTGTCGTAAATATAGTGTTAGTACTGGCACTTTTTATAGTTGGAAGAAGAAACATGATACCCAAGGAGAAGCTGGCTTAAAAGTTACTTATGATACTCGTAGTAAGGAATTAAAGCATGCAGAAGAAGAAAATAGAATACTCCGTAAGCTATTGAGTAATAAAGAAATTGAATTAGAAATTCAACGAGAACTCTTAAAAAAAAAGTTTGGGACATCCGATCCAAGAAAGATTTAGTTGATGCTATTTTGAGTAAGCACAAGATTAGCAAAACTAAGGTAATTAATATGGTTGGTATTGTTCATAGCAGTTACTATCGTAAACCAAGTTTTGGAAAAAAAGGTAATAAACCAAGTAAATTTACCTATCATAATAACAATGGATTTGTCACTCAAGATATTGTGGTTGAATCTGTAAAGAAAATACTAAGTCATCCATTTATAGATTGTGGTTACAGGTTAATGACTTGCTATTTGAATCGGGATGGCTATACAATAAACCATAAAAAACTATATAGAATACTAAAACAAGCAAATCTATTGAAATTAAAAAATCGTATTAATAGGAGTGGTTCTGGACGTAAGTTTGTTAAATTCAGGAAAGTAAAAACCGTAAAACCCTTTGACTGCCTAGAGATGGACATAAAGATAGTTTGGATACCAAGTGCTGGTAAAAACGCTTATTTACTTTCTATAATAGATGTTCATACGCGAAGAATATTAATAGATCTATTTGCTTTTTCAATTAAACAAGCGCAAGTGATAGCGTTATTGTCTGAATTGTTTTTAAATTATCAATATCCAAATAATGTTGTTATTAGAAGTGATAACGGGAGTCAGTTTATTGCAAAAAATGTAAGAGAGTATTTAGAACTTATAGGTGTAAGTCAAGAATTTACGCATATAGCAACACCAGAAGAGAACGCTCATATAGAAGCTTATCATGGCATTTTGAAAAAAGAAGTTTTTCAGAGATTTGAATATAGAACCTTTGGAGAGATAGAAAAAATCCTTAAACAATATGTGCTGTTTTATAATAATGAAAGGCTACATGGATTACTAGGAAAAATAACCCCAATTGAAAAATGGAATCAAGATAAACACCTAATTTTAATGAAAAAATTAACCGCATAATTTAACTAACGAAATTTAAAAGAATACTCTTGTTTTACAGGGGTCAAAACACAACTAAACTACCAAATGTTTATACAAACTTCTTGGAATATTTTTCAGAAAATAGGATTTCGCTTTTGCGTTATTTACACACTTTTATTTGCGCTTCCATTTCCATTAATTGCATTTACTTTTTTAGATGGATTTACAGATAAAATTGATGACATATTGTGGTCAAAAATAGTACCTTATATTGGAGAAACTGTATTCAATGTTACAATTGATAGTTCGGCAGCATTTTCGGGAAGTGGAGATACAACATACGATTATGTTCAAGTGTTTTGCTATTTTTTGGTTGCTCTTTTGGGAACACTAATTTGGAGTATTCTTGATCGCAAACGACCACATTACTGGAAATTATTGCGCATTTTGGTTGTTTACATTACGTATTACCTCATCTTTTTTATGTTGGTATACGGATTTATGAAAGTGTATAAATTGCAATTTCCAGATCCAAGATTGACACGATTAATTCAACCTTACGGAGATTCTTCTCCAATGGGAATTGCTTGGACATTCATGGGCGCGTCCAAATTTTATACATTTTTTGCGGGCTTGAGTGAAGTTCTCGGAGGTTTGTTATTAATTTCACGCCGCACACGCACATTTGGTGCTTTTGTTTGTGTTGGTGTGATGCTGAATGTGTTTGTAATGAATATGAGTTATGATATTCCTGTAAAATTATTTTCGTTTCACTTACTATTGTTTTCGCTATTTATTTTCTTGCAAGATTGGAAACGCGTTTTTGCCGTATTTTTTACAACAGCTACAACGATTCCGAGAAGTTTTCCACATTATTTTAAAAAGCGTAAATTGAATATTGGTTTACTAGTTATAAAAATATGTTTTATCAGTTTTTTGCTGTATTCAAACTTTTCGCGTGCTATTGGATTGGAAAACACAAGAGGTTCTAGCGCGCCAAAACCAGCAATGTATGGAATTTATGATCTCAAGCAAATTGTAAAAAATAATGATACAATTCCGTTAATAATTACTGATAAAACTTTGTGGAAAAGAATCGTGATTCAACGTGAAAGACATCTTTCAATTTTTACAATGGAAGATGAACAACTTCGATTTAGCTCGCAACTAGATACTGTATATAAAACACTTTCTATAGATAGAAATGAAGATTCATATAAATTTAAGTATGTATTAAAAGACAGTATACTTTCACTGAAAGGCACACATAATGGAGATTCTATTTTTATGGAAGCAAAACAATTTGATTTAAAGAAATTCAGATTAATTAATAGAGGTTTTCATTGGATTAATGAATCGCCATATAATCGTTAAAAACATTAAGTATCATAATACAAACGTGAATCAAACGTGAATTTTTGAACTTTAGCAACGCTAATTTTGTGGAAATCTATGTGTAATGGATTGATTATATAATTGTATTCGTCTTTTACAATTGCGGAAGGAACTTTTAAAACAGCAGATTTGTTTTCTTCAACGAATTTGGTAAATATTTCTTGGGTTCTACTATTGTATGGAAATGTGTTCCAGTCTTTAGGTAATTTTGTGAATTCATAAATAAAAACCTCATCTGGAATTTCAATATGAACTAAAATACGATCACTTGGTAAATCTTCTGTGATATCTAAGTGCATGACAACTTCTAAATACGCTAATGAAATGTGTTGTGAAGTATAAATAGCGCGTGTGCCGATTTCGTTCCAACGACCGCCAATTTTTTCTGC
Source organism: Kordia antarctica (assembly GCF_009901525.1). Taxonomy (NCBI): domain Bacteria; kingdom Pseudomonadati; phylum Bacteroidota; class Flavobacteriia; order Flavobacteriales; family Flavobacteriaceae; genus Kordia; species Kordia antarctica. The sequence goes on along the minus strand of NZ_CP019288.1, from coordinate 4,251,151 downwards.
GCCAACTCCTGAAAGTAAATTATTTCTACGCTTTGCTCTGTCTATTCTGTATATAATCATTAAGCAAAAATTCCGTAATCAATACGTCTAATTTCGTCTATCACTAATTTAACGCCGTAACTTGTATCAAGTAGCGAAAAAGGTGTTTGACTGCCTAAAACTTTACTCTTTTTATTGAGCCATCGTGTGAATTTTTTTTCATCACCAAAAACTTCAAATCCTTTTGAGTATACTTCTGCAATTTCGAATAAACGTTCGCTTACTTCTTTGTCATAACTTGACTTTTTGGATAATGTAGAATAGGAAGCAGGAACAATTTCTGATATTTTAGTCAGTGTCAACGCAACGCGCAGACTGAATTTTTTGAGTTGTGAACGTGTGACACCATTTCGTGTAGCATGAATGATTTTCAGTTTATTTTGTGGCGAATCGTTTCGGTTGTCAATATAGCTTGTTAATGTTAAAGCTTCCATATTTTAGCATTTTTACCTAATGTGTTGCGTAAATTTACGGATATTTTACGAGGTTTAAACCAAAAAGAGTATTTTTTTATTAATTTAACGAAATTCAACAGGTGAGTTTGTGAGTTTGTGAGTTTGTGAGTTTGTGAGTTTGTGAGTTTGTGAGTTTGTGAGTTTGTGAGTTTGTGAGTTTGTGAGTTTGTGAGTTTGTGAGTTTAAAATAATTTTTTTGAAGATACAACAGACAAATCAACGAAAAACAAATCAACGAAAAACAAATCAACAAAAAACAGAGAAACAGAGAAAATCATTCAACATTCAAAATAATCGGCAACACAAACTTTGTCGCTACGGGAATTCCGCGTTTGTTAGCAGGAGAAGCTTTTGGTAAATTGTTGATGCTTTCGCGAATTAAACTGTCTAAACTTGGTAGTTGCTTGGTTGTAAATGCTGCTTTTCGAATGTTAGAAATCTTAATACTTCCCAAAGAATCTATATGTAATTCTACCTGAATCGTATCGCGAATGGCTTTAGAAACCATTAAATTGTTTTGCGATAAACGTTCGTAAATTTGATCCGTTAAGGCTTTAAAAAAACAGTTTTTTTGTGCTTCTTTTTCTAAATGATCGCAACTTGCAAATGAGGGAAATTCATCAACCGTATCTAAATCAATACTCTGTTTTTCTTGCGCTACAATAGTTTCTTCTGTTACAACAGAACCATTTATAAATTCACAAGAAACACATAGAAAAAGTATTATACAATATGTCCACAGTCGTTTCATTACTACAAATATGATGAAAAATACAACTTTTAGACATTTTGCCGCAATTTTAGTTCGATTATTCTCCTTTTAAGTGAATTTCTGATTTGAGTTCCCGAATTCGCGTATTGATAATTGTTCGCATTTCAATTTTTGCTTTTGGAAATTTTTCATTGAAACGTTCGTACATTTTTAATTTTTCTTTTAAATCTGAATAATAATTATCTGTACATAATGCTAGCTGAAATTGCGCTGCTTCATACTCAGGATTTTCCTCCAACGCCATTTTGAAAAGTTTGATTGCTTTTCCGTGTTCTTTTCGATCAAAATGTACCAAACCAAGAATATAATAATCGCCTGAAGGATCAGTCATTTTGGCTATAATTGCTTGCGAAGCGTGATGTTCCGCTTTTTCAATGATTCCATCTTGATAATATAGTTTTGCCAATTGCGAATGATAGAAATAATTTCCATCTTCAAGTTTTAATGCTTCTTCATAATAGGCAATCGACTTTAAAATTTTCCCAATACGATACGCACAATATGCTGATTTTTCATATACATATTTTGTTGCTTTTTTTCGATCAATTAATTTTTCGAACCACATCAAAGCCTTTCTATATTTTTTTTGCGCGTAGAATAATTGTGCATTGTATCCAATTATTTTTAAATCGTCTGAATTATTATCTAAACCAACTTTAATATATGTTGCTGTTTTTTCAAATTTTTGAAATTGCAAACTATTTCTAATAAGCTTATAAATACTCTTTTGATGTTGCGAATCCAATTGAAAAGCTGTTTTATACGATTGTATAAAGTCTTCTTGCTGTAACGCTTCTTTCGCCAATCCAACTTGATAGTGAAAATTTGGATTTAGTGTGTCTTTCAATTTTAACTTTTCAAAAATAGTCAATGATTTTTTCAACTTTCCCACCGAAAACAATAACTTTCCATACTCATACAATACCAACATATTTAAAGAATCTCTATCTAACACCTTTTCGTAATTTTCTATGGCTTTTTTAGAGTTTCCTAAGGCTTTGTATGCTTTTGCAATTTGCGTGTTTGCATAACTGCTATTTTCAAGTTTTTTATATGCTTCAATCGCTTTGGAATAGTTTCCAACACGATATAAACTATCTGCAACAGCAAAAGCCGAAGATTGCGCTCCGACTTTGCTTATACATATTAGTGTGATGAATAATAACAGTACTTTATTCATGTCTATATTTTAAAAATTATTTCAAATCGAAAGCAATTGGCAACACATATTTTACACTTACTGGTTTTCCATCTTTCATTCCAGGTATTAATTTTGGTAATGTATTTAACACACGTTCTACTTCTGCACTCAATTCAGGATGTGGCGCTCTTATAATCATGTCTTTGATAGATCCGTTTTTATCAATAATAAACTTAGTAAATATTTTTTGACGACCAACTAATTCTAAATGCTCCATTTCTTTCATATTGAAGTTTTGGACAACGTGCTTCGAAATTCCTTGTGAGAAGCATTTTTTCAATTCTTCAAATGTTCCTTTGCTTTCACACCCTGGAAAAACAGGTACTTTATCAAGAACGTTAAAATCAATAGATTCTTTTTCTAATTCGCTATAACTATCATCTTCTGCGATGCTTTTTTTACGAGCAATAACATAGTCGTCATATAAACGTCCTTCGCCAAACTTTATTCTCTCTCCACCATTTTCATCGCCTAACAATTCTGCAATTCGCGTTAAAATAGCGGTTTGCTTTTCATATTGATCCTCAGACAAAATTTGAACTCCTTTATGACTTTCATTGAGCTTATTTAGTTCTTCCATCAAATCATTCATGAGTTCTTTTTTTGCTTCGGCATCAACAACTTCTACTTTATCGTCCGTGTTTGCAACCGTTGTATCTTCACACGAAGTGTAGAGTAAAGACAAAGCCAATACAGGAATTAATACTAAATACTTTAATTTTAAAATTTCTCGAGATTTTTGTTTTGTTAACATACTGATTCGTTTTTTGATTAATGAATGTTTAAAGAATTGATTGGTAAATGAAAAATGCTGTGTTTGAAAGACTTCAGTCAACAATTTTTCATAATAATCGGATTTATTATTGTCTTGAACAATTGCTGCATCTGCAATATATTCATGTAATTCTGAGATTCGTTTTTGATAAATGTATACCAACGGATTGAACCAACATAAGATGCGTAAAAGTTCAAAATATAGTAAATCGAGTGAATGTTTTTCACGAATATGAACCAACTCGTGCGAAAGAATATCTGCTAGTTTTTCTTCCTGAATTTCTTCACCAATAAATACATAATTAAAGATGGAAAACGCCAACGTGCTTTTAGGAATTTTGATGATTTTGTAACTTCCTTTGTGAATAATGATTCCTTTTAATTTTAATCGAATTAATTGAGAAATTTTAAACAGAAACAACAAACTACTTACTGTAATTCCAATAATAAGATACCAATTCCAAGATGGCGCAATGGTTTCGACTGCTTTTTGTGGCGTTAATACAATTTCTGGCAAAAGAATGATATATTCTTGCGGAATGGCTTTTTGAAAACTTTCAATTTTGATAAATGGCAACAGAAAAGAAATCAACGAAGAGCAAATTAAATAGACTCTATTCCAGTTGAAAAATGTTTCTTTTTTGAGAAACAGATCGTAACTAAGTAAAAATAATAGCTGAAACGCAACGACTTGAATTAGGTATAGAATCATGATTTCTTGTTATTTTTTTCAATTTCTTTGAGAATATCCTCTAATTCTGAAGTTTTGATATCATTTTTTTCCATAAAAAACGAAACCATACTTTTAAAAGATCCTTGAAAATAACCGTTCACCAATTTCGAAATAGATTGATTGCTATATTCTGATTGCGCTAACAGCGGAAAATATATATGTCCTTTCCCAACTTTTTCATATCCGACAAATCCTTTGCTTTCTAAAATTCGTACAATCGTAGAAACCGTATTATACGCAGGTTTGGAACCTTCAAAGTTTTCTATGATAGTTTTTACATTTGCTTTTTCCAGTTGCCACAGAATTTGCATAATTTCCTCTTCTGCTTTCGTTAGTTGCTTCATATATTTTCATTGTGTTTTTTCAACTAATTCCTTAGTTCAACGAAACAAATATAACTAAATTTTTAGTTTAAACTAATTTATTAGTTATAAAATTGTAACGTTTTTTCATTGCACGCGTCTTACTGAAAAAATAATGTATGGATATTTTCTTTACGATACTCGGCTTTTTGTTGATGCTACTCGGAATCATCGGAAGTTTTTTACCTATAATTCCAGGGCCAATTACAAGTTGGTTTGGATTGTTATTCATGCATCTTACGGAAGCTATTCCGAACAATTGGACGTTTTTAGGAATCACATTAGCAATTGCTATTATAGTTTTTGTGTTGGATTATATTATTCCTGCAATCGGAACCAAACGTTTTGGTGGCAGCAAATACGGAATTTACGGAACTACAATTGGTTTACTACTCGGATTGCTGTTTTTAGGACCTTTTGGAATTATAATTGGACCGTTTTTAGGCGCATTAGTTGGAGAACTTGCATTTGCAAATAAAGATGCTTCAAGTGCTTTTAAAGCTGCTTTTGGGTCACTTATAGGTTTCTTATTCTCTACTTTCTTGAAGCTTATTGTCGCACTAATTTATTTAGGCTTTTTTATTAGTGACTTTTGGGAATATAAAGGTGTTATTTTTTAAATCTGGAAGAAAAACTGCCGTAAAATAAAAAAGCATCCCAATTTTCTATACAGAAAAAAGGAAAGCTTTTCATTGGTTTAACTACTAAACCAAAGGTAAATCAAGGATTTACCTCAAACAACACAACTAAATCATTTTGCTAAAAAAAGCTTCTCAATAAAGAGAAGCTTTTTTTGCAATTGTAGCGGTCTGGACGGGATTCGAACCCGCGACCCCATGCGTGACAGGCATGTATTCTAACCAGCTGAACTACCAAACCGTTGCTTGATTGCGGATGCAAATATACACTACAATTCTATTTATGCAAACATATTTGAATAAAAAATTGAACTTTTTTTTACCCAACTATGCAAACTTTTGTCTTTCAACCAAATACGTAACTAATATTTTTTCAAAATCTTTTGTAATGTCTGCAGTAACATATTTTATTTTGTATTGCGCACATTTCATTTTTAATTGCTGAAAATAAGTTTCAACCGCTTTTTGATAATTTTCCTGAACCGTATCAGCATAAATATCGATATGTTCTCCCGATTCTACATCAACGAATCGTTTTGGTTTATTGTCAAACTCAAAATTTAATTCTTTTTCAGAATCAAACACATGAAATAAAACCACTTCATGTTTATTGTATTTTAAATGCTGTAATGCTTCAAACAACTTTTCATCTTCTACTCCATCTTGAAACATGTCTGTAAAAAGGAAAATAAGGCTTCTACGGTGTATTTTCTCCGCAATTTGATGTAGATATGTATATGTGTCTGTTTTTTTATTAATTCGCTTTGTAGTGACCGTTTTATCAAGTGCATTCAATAACAATTGATGATGACGTTCGCTTCCTTTTTCAGGCGCATAAAAATCATAACTATCAGAATAAATACTCAAACCAATCGCATCACGTTGTTTTTTTAGAATATTCATCAACGAAGCTGTTGCAAGTACCGAAAATCCAATTTTATTTAAGTTGGCAATTGATGGCGCTTCCACTTCTGGATAATGCATTGAAGACGAATTGTCTATAATAATATGACAGCGTAAATTGGTTTCTTCTTCGTATTTCTTTGTGTAAAGTTTATCGGTTTTGGCAAACAATTTCCAATCAATATGCTTCGTACTTTCACCTTGATTGTAAATTTTATGTTCAGCAAATTCCGCAGAAAAACCATGAAATGGACTCTTATGCATTCCCGAAATAAATCCTTCCACTACTTGTTGTGCAAGCAATTCGAGATTCTTAAATCCTGCCGTTTTATTAAATTCTTGTTGTAAATTCACAAGCGTTTTCTTTGATTAATGATGTACGTGTTGACACAAAATGTATGCAATCTGAGATTCCACTTTACTGCTGAATCGATTTGGAATATTAAGTTTCAAAATAAACGCTAAAACCTAAAAAACTTTAAAATATCATTCTTAAAATCTCGCAATCCAGCGAAATTAGTTCAACTTACAAATTTCAGTGCGTCTATTGGACTTCTCAAAGTTGAGTTTCACTAAAATAAAAAAGGTTTGGCAATACACCAAACCTTTCATCTTCTAATCGAAAATATATTTTTATACTAATAACTTGTCAATAGCTTCTGTATATGCGTTTTTTGGCGCAACACCTACTTGACGTCCTACTAATTCTCCGTTTTGGAACATTAATACTGTTGGAATGTTACGAACTCCAAATTGAGCCGCATATTGCTGATTTGCATCAACGTCTAACTTTCCTACGACAGCTTTTCCTTCATATTCTTTTGCAATTTGCTCCACAACAGGACCTAACATTTTACAAGGTCCGCACCAAGCTGCCCAAAAGTCAACTAGTACAGGTTTGTCGCTATTCATTACTATTTCTTCGAAGTTAGCATCTGTGATTTCTAAAGCCATAATATGTATGTTTTAAATTTTTATTTTATTTATTATTTGTGATATATGCAATATTAGTCAAATATTCTACCAAAACTTACACAGCAAGTATTCGTTTTGGTTATATCTATATTGATTTTATTTATTCATTTACTTTATACTCATATAGATGTACAAAGATACTGAATAAAACTCTTTTTTGTACATTTTATAAAAACTGCCATATACTTCTTTGTGAAATATATGCAACCAAAAAGTTGCTTATCTGAAATTAATTCGTAATTTAGCAACCAGTTAGCTGCATATTAATTAAAAATAAAACCCATTATGAAAGATGTAATACAAAAAGAAACCATATTTCAACATTCAATTGATGCTGTATGGAATGCTATCACAAATGCTGAAGAAATATCTACTTGGTTTATAAAAACCAACTTCAAAGCTGAGAAAGGATTTAAATATACTTTTTTCCCTACGGAAGATAAAGGTTGTGATACCATTACTGGAGAAATAAAAAATGCAGATCCTTATACATTAATTTATACCTGGCAAGTAGAAAATACAACTGTTGAAACTACGGTTTCTTGGAGATTAGAAACCGTAGCAGAAGGAACAAAATTACACTTAGAACACTCAGGTATTGCTGATTATAAAGGCGAAACGGCTATTGCTATGTTTGAAAGTTTCAGTGGCGGTTGGGATCATTGCATGACACAATTACGTGATTATTTAAAAAAATAATATATGCAAGATAAAATCACACGTTTATTTAAGGCAATTGCAGATCCGACTCGGCGTGATATTTTTCACGCTTTAGTCATTGCAACTTCCGCATTGTCTATTTCGCAGATTTCGAATCAATTTGAAATTACACGACAAGGAATTACAAAACACATCAAAACACTTGAAGAAGCCGGTTTAGTTACGATTGAAAGTAAAGGTCGCGAACGATTTTGCAATGTAAATACAAATCCATTGAAAGAAGTCAATAATTGGCTACAGTTTTACGAACAATTTTGGGATGATTCTTTACAGGATTTAGGAAACTATTTAGATTCGAAAAACAGTTGAATTTCATATCCGTTAAGTGTCATAAAGGCTTACAGTACGTCATTCTGAACTTGATTCAGAATCACACATGACTAAGAATTCGGAATATAATAATGAGTGAGACCCTGAATCAAGTTCAGGGTGACGAATAGTTGATTTTATTTCTTAACCTCAAAAGTGTAGGTCGAAATTAAATCATCTTTCACATATAAATGGACATCATAATATCCTGTCGTTTCAAATTTATATGCTATACTTAGTGATTGATTTTTGATTGAAATTTTCTCAGGATGTATTTTTTTACTACTAAAATTTGTATCAATTAAAAGAATAATATCTTCTTTATTTACAGGATTTAAAAGTTGAAGTTCAAAAAGAATATTCTCGTTTTTCAGCACCGTATTTTCCAGTTTTTTTGGTTTGGTATGATTGCTAAAATGTGTGTACGCTTTTCCGTAAATAATTGGAGCTTCCAGAAACATTTCAAATGAAGGTTTTTCATCTTCTAAAAGAAACCATTTTTCTTCAGCAGGAAAATGATTGATAGAAAATATTTTTGGATCAGACAGAAAAAAACCGTCATTAAATTGAAATTCAAATAGATATGAAGTTGGATTAGGAATTCCGCTTGCCCAAGTTGGATCGCACAAATACCAATTTCCATTTAGTTTAACAGCATTCCAAGAATGATTTGGTGTATCGAGTTTTTCAATATTCATCGTACTTGTTCTGGCAAAACCATGAACAATTTCACACTCTATATTTGCCAAATTCGCCAATTCTTTAATAAGATACGCATACCCTGTACAAATGGTTTTTCTATCTTTTAAGAGTTTTCGAAATGCTATTTTTTGAAACTTTTCATTCCAATCGCTAAGTTTTAAGCTATCATTTTTATATCGTTGCCGCTTTCGCATGTTTCTTGAATACAACTTATAATCATTGGAAACACTACTGCAAACCCATTTGAAAATAGCTCTAAAACGCTCAACATCGGTTGTTAAATCTGAAGTGAGTTTATACGATAACTCAGGTAAATTACTAAGATTTTCATTTTTGTATTCCAATGCAATTTTATCTGCCTTTTCAAAACTAATCGTTGGAAAATCAGAAGCTTGCGCATGAATTTGGAATACAAAAATGAATAGAAAACTATATTTTATAATGCTCATTAAAAAATACTATGCTGTGAATACTTCCTAATTTGTGCGTTTAGATTTGTACCGCTTATTCGAATTTAAACTTCCCATAAACTCAAGTATTTCTTCAGTTAATGCGGTTCTTATAAAGCTCGTATTGGCTTTAATTTTTACTGCGGCTGTTTGGTACCCTAAATAACTAATTAGTAAAACATCTCCTGTTTTCAAAGGTTTAGGAAACGTAAATTCTCCTTTGGCATTTGTTACAGTTCCCGAGTTTGAATCTTTCAACGTAATATTAACGCCATCCAAAGGTCCAGATTCATTACTAACAATTCCTTTAATAGTTCTTCCACTTTGTGCTTCTGCTGTAGTTTTTGTGTCAGATTGTCCATACATTGGATTAAACGTGAATGCAACAACCATCAAAATTGTAGCAATCCATAATTTTCGTGTAAATGTTACTTGTGTTTTCATAAGTATAACTGTTTTATTTTTATCAAATCTAGCACTCGAAATCTATATAGAAAAGCTACTTTGAGTAAACCGCCTTTTTGAATGAGTGAATGTGTAATTTACGACATTATTATGATATCTTATTGATTCACAATAATTTCATATCAAACGCTTCAAAGTTAGTAAAATGATATTTTGCTCCTTGAAAAGCTATTTTTTTACAATTTTACATGCTTTTCACTACTAACGTGAGTTCGACATAAGAAATCATTAGTAATAAATGAAAAGTCAATTAAATCAACTGTTTGTCAGTTCGAGCGCAGTCGAGAACCCAATCAAAATATATTTTGATTTCAATAATACTCGATTTGACATTTTTAATAAATTTTTGAAAATCAATTATATAGCAACAAAGTTAGATCGAACTCACGTTACTAGAAATTCATTATTTAAAATTCAACATTTAGCATTTAGCATTTAGCATTTAGCATTTAGCATTTAAAATATATCTAATTAATCTTATATCGTACATTTTCCTCAGTCAATGCATCCAATAATTCTTGTGTAATATTTACTTTTTGATTTTTGCTTGGTGCTTGTAATTTTATCTTTTCTTTTCGTTCGTACAACGTAAAATGCAATGATTTATCACCTTTGTGCGTTGATAAAATTTCGTTTATAAAATTGAGTTTTTTCTCCTTTAATCTATTGACATCTAATTGAATAGTCAACTTTCGCGCCGTAGTTTCCATGACGTCTTGGAGTTGTTGCATGGAGTTGAATTGAATTCTCGGATCACCTTTTTTTCCTGTGTCTCTATTAGTCCAACCTTCCTTAATAAACGCTTTGATATACACAAACGAGTTTGGCACAAAGAAATGTCTAAACTTTAAATATTCTTCTCCAAAAATTCTAAATTCGTACGATTCTGTATAATCTTCCACAGTAAATAATGCCCAACCTTTTCCGTTTTTAGAAACTCTGTGTTGCACATCTGTAACAACGCCACCAAACGCAATTTCACGATTCAAGTAATTCTCCATTTGTGAAAATTGACCAAGCGTTCCATTACAGAAATAATCCATTTCCGCTTTAAAATCATCTAGCGGATGTCCAGAAATATAGATTCCTACGACTTCTTTTTCACGCGCCAATTTCTCCATGGTTCCCCATTCTTCACATGGCGGAACTAACGGTTCGGCTATTTGCACATCACTTGCTTCTCCAAACAAACTTACTTGTGCAGAGTTTGCGTTTTCTTGAAATTTTGCGCCATATTTTACCGCTTTTTCTAAAAATGTAATATTATCGTTTTCTGTGTGTAAATATTGGGCTCTGTGCGTATCTCCAAACGAGTCAAATCCGCCAGCGAGCGCTAAATTTTCAAATGCTTTTTTATTGGCTGCGCGTAAATCTATTCGCTTCGCGAGATCAAATACAGATTTATATTTTCCTTCTGCGCGTTCTTTTACAATTGTTTTTACTGCGCCATGTCCAACGCCTTTTATTGCGCCCATTCCGAAACGAACAGCACCTGAATCATTTACCGCAAATTTGTAAAACGATTCATTTACATCTGGTCCTAAAACGTCCAATTTCATACGTTTACATTCTTCCATAAAGAAGGTAACCGTTTTAATATCATTCATATTATTAGAAAGTACAGCCGCCATATATTCCGCAGGATAATGCGCTTTTAAGTATGCCGTTTGATACGCAATCCAAGCATAACATGTAGAGTGCGATTTGTTAAAGGCGTACGCTGCAAATGCTTCCCAATCTTTCCAGATTTTCTCTAATTTATCAGCTGCATGTCCTTTTTCTGAAGCTTGTTTTATAAATTTCGGCTTCATCTTATCCAACACCGATTTCTGCTTTTTTCCCATTGCTTTACGCAAAACATCGGCTTCACCTTTGGTAAAATCTGCTAATTTCTGCGACAGCAACATCACTTGCTCTTGATAGACTGTAATTCCGTAAGTTTCTTTTAAATATTCTTCACACGCATCTAAATCGTATTCAATATCTTCTTCTCCATGTTTTCTACGAATGAAACTCGGAATGTATTCCATTGGTCCAGGACGATACAATGCGTTCATTGCAATGAGATCGGCAAACGTTGTTGGTTTGAGCGATTTCATATGTTTTTGCATTCCGGGCGATTCATATTGAAATACACCTACGGTTTCTCCTTTTTGGAACAACTCATAAGTTTTTTCATCATCCAAGGAAATTTCATCAATATCAATGTCAATATCATGCTTGTATTTGACAAGCTTTACGGTATCTTTTATTAAGGTTAAGGTTTTCAATCCTAAGAAGTCCATTTTTAACAGACCAGCATCTTCCACAACTGAGTTATCAAATTGTGTACAGTACATTTCGGAATCTTTCGCCAAAGCAACCGGAACGAATTTTGTAATATCGTCTGGCGTAATGATAACTCCACACGCATGAATTCCTGTATTTCGAACCGAACCTTCTAAGACACGTGCCATGTTTATGGTTTCCGCTTCTAAGCCATCTTCTTCCGAAAGATTCACCAATTCGTTAATTAGCAGTATTTCTTCTGTTCGGAATTTTGATTTGAGTTCCGCATCCGATTTTCCGAAAATCTTAGCAAGTTTTGCATTTGGAATCAATTTGGCTATTCTGTCTGCATCACTTAAAGGCAAATCTAACACACGCGCAGTATCACGAATGGACGATTTTGCCGCCATTGTTCCGTAGGTAATAATTTGCGCAACTTGGTTTTTACCGTATTTATCAATTACGTAATCCATTACGCGACTTCTTCCTTCATCATCAAAGTCAATATCAATATCGGGCATCGACACACGATCAGGATTTAGGAAACGCTCAAAAAGCAAATCGTACAGCAATGGATCAATATTCGTAATCCATAAACAATAGGCAACTACTGAACCTGCCGCAGATCCACGACCTGGACCTACCGAAACGTCCATATTTCGGGCTTCGCGGATAAAATCTTCAACAATTAAGAAATACCCTGGATATCCTGTTTTTTCAATCGTAGCAAGTTCAAAATCGAGTCGTTCTTCAATTGCTGTCGTAATTTCGCCGTATCTTTTTTTGGCACCTACATATGTTAAGTGTCGTAAATATTTGTTTTCTCCACGTTTTCCTTTGTCAGCTTTATCTTCTTCAAACAGAAATTCTTCTGGAATATCAAACGCAGGTAATAATACATCACGAGCAAGTTCGTATGGTTCTACTTTATCTGTAATTTCTTGAATGGAAAGAATTGCTTCTGGCAAATCTTTAAACAAGGTTTTCATTTCGTTTGGCGACTTGAAATAGTATTCCTGGTTTGGCATTCCATACCGATATCCGCGTCCGCGTCCAATTGGTGTTGCTTGTTTTTCGCCATCTTTTACACATAATAAAATATCATGTGCATTTGCATCTTCTTGTGCGATGTAATACGTATTATTCGTCGCAACTAATTGAATTTCGTGCTTTTTGGCAAGTCTCAACAACACATCATTTACACGATTTTCATCTTCTTGATCGTGCCGCATGATTTCCACATACAAATCATCTTGAAAGGTTTCTTTCCACCAGAGCAATGCTTCTTCCGCTTGCACTTCTCCGATGTTTAAAACTTTGCTTGGAACTTCCCCGTAGAGATTTCCTGTCAAAATAATTAAATCTTCTTTGTATTGTTCTATTACTTTTTTGTCGATTCTCGGAACGTAATAAAATCCTTGTGTATATGCAATTGAGGACATTTTTGCCAAATTGTGATAGCCTTTTTTGTTTTTGGCTAAGAATACAATTTGATATCCGTTGTCTTTTCTTGTTTTGTCTAAATGATCTTCGCAGACAAAAAATTCACAACCTAGTATTGGCTTTAGAATGTTCTCGTCACTTGTTTCTCCTTTTGCTTCCGCTTCCGCGATTCGTTCCTTGACTCCTCTATTATGATTGCTAACTGCTGACACAAAGTGAAACGCGCCCATCATATTTGCATGATCTGTAATGGAAACCGCTTCCATATTGTATTTGGAAGCCGCTTTTACTAAGTCGGTAATGCTTGAAGTTGATTGTAATACTGAGAATTGCGAATGATTGTGCAAGTGCGAAAATGGCGCATCTTGCAAGGTTTGAATGTTCTCCGCAAGTTCTTCTTTAGAAATTCCGTCGTCTGGCTGAATTTTTGCCAAACGCTGCCGAATTTTTTCAGATGCTTTTTTGAGATTGATGTGTTTTAAACCAATTAATTTAATCGGCTGCGGATTGTTTTCTGAGAAACGCTCAAAGTAATCTGGCGTAACATCTAGTTTTTCAATGCTGTATTCTTTTCTTCGAATTAATTCTAAAAAACAACGTGTTGTTGCTTCTACATCGGCAGTTGCGTTGTGCGCTTCTCCAAATCCGACTCCGAAAAGATAGTTGTGTAATTCTGTTAGTGTTGGAAGTTTAAATTTCCCAAATCTTCCTCCTGGTAATTGACATAAGCTGGCTGTCGCTTCCGTACAGGTATCTAATACGGGAAGCTCTTGCAATTTGTTAGCAACATTTTCTCGGTGAAATTCTGCGCCCATAATGTTGAGATCGAACTTAAGATTTTGTCCAACGATGAATTTTGCTTTTGATAATGCAACATTAAACTTCGCTAACATTTCTTGCAACGAAATTCCTTGTTCGGCTGCTAATTCCGTAGATATTCCGTGAATTTTTTCTGCATCATACGGAATGTTAAAACCGTCTGGTTGCACTAAATAATCTTGATGCTCAACGAGATTTCCCAATTCATCGTGCAATTGCCAAGCAATTTGAATACATCTAGGCCAGTTATCCGTGTCTGAAATAGGTGCGTCCCATCGTTTTGGTAATCCGGTAGTTTCGGTATCAAATATTAAGTACATATGCAGTTTTTGTGTGGAGAAATTTGAATGGATAAAATTACGAATTTCTTTTGTGTTTTTAGCAGATAGTTATTAACAGTATTCAAAAGCCGTATTAGTGACAGAGTGGTATGTTGGAGCTCTTTTTAGCGAATTTTTGAATTGTAATTTGGAAGTTAGGAACGGTAATTTTTCGCTAAAAAAGCGACTAACGAAGGCACGACCACATTTTTTCATGTGGGAATACCCAAATAAAAGGATATAAGTATTTGTTTTTCAGAAATATTAGTATCTTTGCCGACTCATTAATAACAGAGGTCGAGAACCTCACAAATTAATTATTTATGCCTGTTAAAATTAGATTACAGAGACACGGTAAAAAAGGAAAACCTTTTTACTGGATCGTTGCCGCTGACGGACGTGCAAAAAGAGATGGTAAATACTTAGAAAAATTAGGTACTTATAATCCAAACACAAATCCTGCAACTATTGACTTAAATGTTGATGGTGCTGTACAGTGGTTACAGAATGGTGCGCAACCAACTCATACTGCAAGAGGAATCCTTTCTTATAAAGGTGCAATGTACAAGAATCACTTACTTGGTGGTATCCGTAAAGGTGCTTTAACACAAGAACAAGCTGATGAGAAATTTAACACTTGGATTGCTGAGAAAGAAGGACAAGTTGAAGGTAAAGTAGGTTCATTAGCACAAGCTGAAGCTGATGCGAAAGCGAAAGCTTTGGAAGCAGAAAAAGCTGTTAATGATGCTCGTATTGTTGCAAACACTCCTGTTGTGGAAGAAGTTGTAGCGGATGTAGTTGAAGATGCTGGAGAAACTCCTGCAGCTGGTGAAGAAGAATAAATTATAGTTTTTTACATATAATTTTGAGCCTAGTAAATCGTAAATTTGCTAGGCTTTTTTTATGATATGAGATATGCGAATTGAAGATTGTTTTTTTTTAGGAAAGATTGTTAAGAAGTATAGCTTTAAAGGCGAATTGCTAGCAAAACTAGATACAGATCAACCCGATTTGTACGATGATTTGGATGCTGTTTTTATTAAACTCGGACGCGATTTTATTCCGTTTTTTATTGAGAAATCATCGTTACACAAGTCAGATTTGTTGCGATTGAAGTTTGAAGATGTAAATACTGAAGCAGAAGCGGATCAGTTACTGAAAAGTGAATTGTACTTGCCATTAGAATTTCTACCAAAGCTAGAAGGAAATAAGTTTTATTACCACGAAGTTATTGGTTTTGCAGTGGAAGATGCTTCTTTTGGAAAGGTTGGAATAATTTCTGGTGTGAATGATTCTACTTCACAACCTTTGTTTGAGATTTTACGTGATACGATTGAAATTTTGATTCCGATTAATGACGCTATTATTAAAAAAGTAGACCGAAAAGCAAAAACGATTTATATTGAAGCTCCAGAAGGTTTGATAGATTTGTATTTACAGTAACTTATGAGCAAACCTTTTCGCTTTAAAGAATTTACTATTCAACAAGATAAAACTGCTATGAAAGTTGGTACCGACGGCGTTTTACTTGGCGCTTGGGCTTCTGTTGAAAGTAATCCGTTTGCAATTTTAGATATTGGCGCAGGAACAGGCTTGATTGCTTTGCAACTAGCGCAACGCTCTACTGCGGAAGTAATTGATGCTATTGAGATTGACGATGATGCGTACGAACAAGCAGTTGATAATTTTGAAAATTCTCCTTGGAGCAATCGCCTGTTTTGTTATCATGCAGGTTTGGATGAATTTGTTGATGAAATTGAAGATACATATGATTTGATTGTGTCGAATCCTCCTTTTTATACAGAAGATTTTAAAACTAAGAATATGCAACGAGATACGGCTCGTTTTACAGACGCGTTGCCTTTTTCAGCATTACTACAAGGCGTTTCTAAATTATTGGAACCATCTGGAACATTTTGCACTGTTATTCCATATAAAGAATGCGAGCATTTTATAAATCTGGCGGAAGCCAACGGATTATTTCCAAGAAAAATATGTCATGTAAAAGGAAATCCTAAAGTCGATTTTAAACGTAGTTTGTTGACATTTTCATTTGAAGAAACAAAGACTACCACAGAAGAATTAGTTATAGAAACCACAAGACATCAATACACAGAAGCATACATTTTATTGACAAAAGATTTTTATTTAAAATTATAACAATTCGTTTTTGTTTTGTGAGATTTCAATGGTTACTTTTGTAATGCAGATTTGTGGAATTTTCATAAATTTAAGTGATACTAAATAAAATTTAAAATGATAGTTTAAGTACTATTTGGTATAATTAAAAATGCTATTAAAATACAATCAATGAAACCAGATTTATTCCAGGCTCCTGATTATTACAATTTAGATGAGCTTTTGACAGAAGAACATAAATTAGTTAGAGACGCTGCCCGCGAATGGGTAAAAAGAGACGTTTCGCCAATTATAGAAGACTACGCACAACGTGCTGAGTTTCCAAAACAAATTATTAAAGGATTAGCAGATATTGGTGCTTTCGGACCGTATATTCCAGAAGAATATGGCGGTGCTGGATTGGATCAGATTAGCTACGGATTGATTATGCAAGAGATTGAACGCGGAGATTCTGGAGTTCGCTCTACAGCTTCTGTGCAATCGTCATTAGTAATGTATCCTATTTGGAAATATGGAAATGAAGAACAACGCCAAAAGTATTTACCAAAGTTAGCTTCTGGTGAATGGATTGGATCTTTTGGTCTTACAGAGCCAGATCACGGAAGTAATCCTGGCGGAATGACAACGAATTTTAAAGATATGGGCGATCATTATCTTTTGAATGGTGCAAAAATGTGGATTTCAAATTCTCCTTTTTGTCAAATAGCAGTTGTTTGGGCTAAAAATGAAGAAGGACGAATTCATGGATTAATCGTGGAACGTGGCATGGAAGGGTTTTCTACACCTGAAACCCATAATAAATGGTCACTTCGCGCAAGCGCAACTGGAGAACTTATTTTTGATAATGTAAAAGTTCCTAAAGAAAATTTATTGCCAAACAAGTCTGGTCTTGGAGCTCCACTTGGATGCTTAGATTCAGCGCGTTTTGGTATTGCTTGGGGCGCAATTGGAGCTGCAATGGATTGCTACGATACAGCTTTGCGTTATAGTAAAGAACGGATTCAGTTTGGCAAACCTATTGGTCAGTTTCAGCTACAACAAAAGAAGTTAGCCGAAATGATTACTGAAATTACAAAAGCACAATTGTTAGCTTGGCGCTTGGGAGTTATGCGTGAGAATGGTACAGCTACTTCTGCTCAAATTTCTATGGCAAAGCGAAATAATGTAGATATGGCTTTGAAAATTGCGCGCGACGCACGACAAATGTTAGGTGGAATGGGAATTAGTGGAGAATATTCAATTATGAGACACATGATGAATTTGGAAAGCGTAGTTACATATGAAGGAACACACGATATTCACTTATTAATTACAGGATTTGACGTTACAGGATTGAACGCTTTTAAATAAAAGAGAATGCTTTTAAGAAGCTTTTTTCAATAAATCAAACATTGGGCAACGTTTACAGCGATTGCCCTTTTTAAATTTATCGCAACATTTACTTTTACAGTTTTTGGCTGCTTTATTTTTTTTCTTCTTCGACTTTTTTTGAACTTCTTCTATATCGATTAAAAAAGACATAAAACTAAATAATTATATTCGGCTACAAATATAATTATTTTTATTTAATCTAAATAAAATAGTTTTCTTTTTCTGAATATGTTTTAGGAGGATTTTCTAAACTTATGAAAGTTTGGGAAATCCCTTTTTAGGTTTGTGGAAGTTATTTTGATTACTAAATGAGACCCCCTAATTTCTCAATTTAATAAATAACTAACTTTTATATTTCTCTAAGTTTCCTCAGCAACACTAAAAAAAAGGGAGTAGTCACAAGAATGATCTCCCTTTTATCTAATAGAATAATACTATTATAATGAGATTCCCCTAAACCTCAATATGTTTTCAGCTAAATTAAACTATATCTTAAGAGATGGATAAGATAAAACATTACTTGTGTTACGGTAAAACCGTAATTATAGTACGTTTTGAATTTAAAAATCGTTAAGTGATTGATAATCAAGCGAAAATATTTTTTCCTAAATATTTAAAGTTTTAACAAGCGGCTTTACAAGCGGCTAAATTTGCCGAACAATTTGGACCTCCAAGTTCTCTACAATCAGCGAAATCTTGTCTACAATTTCTGATACAGTTACTAACTCCGCCATTGATTGATTGTTGTTGAGGCTTGGTTAACGTTTGAATTCCTTTTAATTCTATGATGTTTTTTAACATGATATAAAGTTTTTAGTTAATTAATGTGTTAAGGTAAAGTAATTGAATAAGAGTTAATTACGGGGAAACCTTAGTTTATGGTATGGGATATATTATGAGTAAGTATTTATGATGAAAATTTAATGCATAATAAACCCTCAACTCCAAGTATATATAATTCTAAACTTTTTCATTCTCTTGAACTTAAACTACACTTTAGCATTTTGGATAAAGAGATTTTAACATTTTATGTTGGCATTTGGAATTATACATTAGAATTTAAAAAATTAAAATCTGTATATAAAACCCTGTTTTTCAATCAAAAATTCAACGCTTGTTTAAAAAACGCGACGCTTATAAAAAATATTCAATTCAAAATAAAGGACAAACTATATTGCAATTAAATTAACTGATCAATCATATAAATAATATACAAATGAAGATAAAAATTACTCTTTTAACATTGCTGCTTTTTATAGGTACTGTTTATTCTCAAAATTTACTAAATACTACTTCTTGGACTGTTGGAACAGGTGTAGTTAATGGTTTCGGCATGTATGGAACAGCTCAAAAAAATTATCGAGAACTAGGGCTCAACCATGTTGGCAGTGAAGTAATTTTATGGAAATCGCTACCAGATGATACTACTTTTGCAGATGGAGGGTTTTATACATCTTATTTAAACATAGATCGGCAGTATCTCATAAACTGTGTAAGTTTTAAAAAGTAAGTGTATTGCACTTATGAGTTGAACACAGAAGTATTAATGTACTTTATATAGTTTTATTTATTGGGTTTAATACAAAATCTGCTAGGCTTAAACCGTACTATTTAGCAATCGTTTTTAGTCGAAATACAACTAAAAACGATTACTATAATACCATTTTTTTACCAGAATGTAAATGTAATGATAGCTTTTTATCAAAAAATTTCACTGTAATCCTTTCTTACATATTTATGCTGACTACCAAAAACAGTAATATATACAGTATCCTTATTAATTTGCCCTTCACTTATTTCTTTTATATAATAATTGGTTTTACCTTCTTTTGCTGGATAGAATTCTTCAATGAAAATTTTATCTCCGTCAGCAAAAAATTTTCCTCCATAATAAACAGAGTTTTTATTTCTTTTGAACTTTCTAAAATATTTTTTTGATGTTTTTTCAAAATAGCCATCATTATGAAATATTAAAATATCAAAATTATTGTTATTACTTTTTAAGGTTTTTTCCGAAAGTAGCTCTATATATATTGATGTGGTATCAATTAAATCAGAAGAATCTAAAGTCATTTTCTGATTAAATGAATAGTTATTTTTGTTTACAATGGGCTCTCCATTTTCATCATTTTCAATATGATATTTTGTTACACAAGAAGTTAATACTATCAAAAGAACCACAATTGTTGTTTTATTTACCATGATGTAAACATATTAGGTGTTTTATATTGAAAATATCTATTCCATGAGTTACTTTGCATCTCAAACATTCTTTGTCCAGCAAGCCATTTAGGTGAACCATGAATTGCTACATTCTGTATTGCATGTCTAACCCATTCACTATTTACTCCCAACTTGTAACCTTTATAACCAAAAGTTAAGGCACCAAGTCTATATTTTGTTCCTACCTCTTTTACTAAACCATTTTTATAATGTTCTCCATATTTGCCGGATTTGTATGGACCTATCTCGCCTAAATTTCCATCCCATTGTCCACTTTTTTCTGCTTTATAACTTTCTTTATTTCTTTTTCCCGTAAATAAATTGAAACCAACAGAGTATTCTCCAACTCCCAATTCTAATGCAGCAGTTCTGTATTGATCATTTCCGTCCCCTGATAAGCCACTAAAAGGCTTTCCGTCATTTTCATATCGAAGTCTAAAATCCCCTGATCGAATACCTAACATACCAGTTTGCTGATGAAAATTATCATTTCCACCTCCTAAATTTCCGCTCCACCAATTTGTTCCTAATGAAAACCCTGTTTTACCATCGTCGTAAGCTGCTAGTATAGATTTTCTAATTTCAACGCCATTTCCAAAACCATTATAGTTACCATAATTCATGTAACCTATACCTGCCGAAAAACTCCAATTACCATCACTATATCCAACACTTAAACTAGCACCTATACCTGCAGCATTACCAAATGCTATAGATGGGCTAATACTTATATTCCAATCGCCTATGGGAATATTAAAGGATGGTAAAAAAGCACCCACGAAACCTCCAGCTGCAATAGAGAGTATTGAGCCAGTACTCCAGACCATTGAGGGGGCAATTCCATAAGTTAAACCGCCTACAATAGCTCCTCCTAATATAGCCATTCCAAAACCGCCCCAACTCCAGTTTCCTGTTTGTATTGCATGACCAATATAAGCAGCAGCACCTGAAATTGCGCCGACAATTACTCCCACTAAAACTGCGGCCCAAATAATTTCACCACTTGGATCACTAAAAGATAAAGGATTATTCCATACATATCCATAACGATTAAAACTCTGTGTATTGTACGGATCTTGTATAAAATTATCAGGAGATAAGAAACGGCCCAATTTAGCATCATACATACGACCATTCATATGAATAAGAGCTACTTCAAAGAAATGTTCATGACCTGTAAACCCTCTTCCAATGAGTGAATCATGACCAAAAGAAGTATCTCCTTGTATATTTACAAATTGATCTGTTGCACCCCATGCTCCAAACTGGCGCTTTTCTACAATTTCTGTGCTAGCGTTTGAAATTGCTAGAATACTACCTAAATAATCACGATGTAAATAATGGTATTCATCTATAGAACTTGATCCGGAAACCTCTTTTTTTATGTGAGCAATAGGAGCACTATAAGCATCTCCTCCTATATATGTAATTATTTTTGTGCTTCCTATGTTATTGTCTTCAATAATTTCTACAGGAATAATACTTGAGTATTGTTTGTGATATTGCCGCAGGTTTTTATCTTCTTGCAAACCGCCATAATAAGCATGTGTTCTGTTCATAAAAGGCCCGTACTCAAAGTTTACGATCCCTTTATCTTTTTGAAAAATCTTAATAGGTTTTTTAAACGCGTTATAGGTTATTTGTTGTAATTCATTTTGTTGATAGTATAAATCACCTTGATTATTTAAGTCTATGTTTTCTAACCTGTAAGCATTTGAATTATTATAGTTGTATACACCTACGGAAGAATTATCCGTTATTCTACCTCGTTGGTCGTATTCTTGTTGCTGATTTACTGCACCACTTATTTGAGTTAGCCTATCCAAACTATCATAAGAAAAATTTTCATTCCAATTAGCGAATGCATAGTTTTTACGACTGTTTAAAATACCTCGTTGATAATCAAAATTATAGTCCATATTTAAAGCTACTATAGGCGTAGGTGGTGGCGAACCTATTATGCCTAATCCAAGCTTGCGATCATAAACGTTCGTTAAAAAACCATACTGATCATATTGTTTTGTCTTAATAATTCCATTTCCTAAACTAATACTCAAAGCTTTTCCTCTGGCATTTTCAGTATTTATACGCCACAAGCGTACGTTTGTATTAAAGTCTCTTATTTCTCTTAATATTCCTGTCGTTGTGTCGTATACATTTTTTACACTTACAATATTACTGGTTGCTGCAGAGGTAGTATTGGTTATATATACTTCTTTATTAATTCGTCCATAACTATCATACGTTAATTGTTTTTCAAAATCAGCAGCTCCATTACCTTCCGTAATTTTATTAATTCGTTTACTACTATCATAGAAATAATTGTAATCGTAATGAGTACCTGTCTCATTATTTATAGCTAATATTCGTTTTAAAAGCTTTGTAGCAGGATTATACTCATAATCTGTAACAATATTCGTTTGATCTCCAACAACTTCCTTACGAATTAATTTACCTTCTGGACTATATTGATAGCTTGTGGTACCTTTAGGAGTTACTGCTTGTAATGTTTCTCCTAGAATATTATATTGATACGTATACGTTCCTGCTGAAGGATCAGTTAACGCTATTTTTCTTCCCCAACCATCAATGGTAACATTTACAATATGACTATCATAATTGGTAGATTTCATTTTCCCATTCGCATAATATGTATAGTTTATAGTTCCTCCATCATCTTGAATACTAATAATATTGCCCAAAGCATCTTTAGTTGAAGTAACTGTTTTAGTACCATCATCTACTGTTGCAGACAAACCGCTATAAGTTGTATTAATTACTTTTCCTGTAAATAATTGCTGTGCAATTGATCTACCGTATTGATCAAAAAAATATTGATTCCATTGTGCGGGAGAAGATGTACTAAAATACGGTTCGCTTTCTTTTAGCTTTTTCCCTGCTACATCATACTCGTAGTTCTTAAATATCCACTTATTATTAATACTTAAAACTCCTTCTTTCATAACCCAACCTAATGCATTATAATAGATCTTTTGATCTTCGCCTTGGTCATAATTAGTAGTTTTTAGTAATCCTCCTGTACCATACGTTGAATTATTTGCGTAGGTAGTATAAGTATGCTTACCTAAATAATTGGTTTCTCTAGTAACTCTATTCCAATCATCATATTGATACGTTACTGGCAAACCATATGCATTGGTAACACTTATTGGATCGCCCGTAGCTATATTGTATGCATATGTAGTTTCAAGTCCCTCATCATCAATAGATTTAGTCATGTATCTGCCCGAAGCATCAAACTCAAAATTTTCTATTCTATCTGAAACACCAATTCCTGTAACTTTTTTTTGTAAAATATTACCAAAAATATCGTATTGATAATATTCATATAACCACGGTGTACCATTTCCTTGTCGTCTGACTTGTGTCATTAAATTATTACTGTAAAAGTATTTTTTACTTGTACTAAATGTATCTCCGTTTAAAACATTGGTAGTTGTTTTTTCAGATAATCTTCCAATAGTATATGTTTGATCAAAAGGGCTAGGATTGTTGATGTATTGTTGTGTAATGGTTTCCGAACCTCCAGGCAATGTTGTCGTAACTGTTGTTGGACTATAATACGAATCATAGCTAAATGCTTTAGTACTTGTGATACCAGTTAAAGCATCTTCAGAAATAACTTGAGATTTAAGATTAATAAAAACTTTATCTGCTGTTAGCTGTGTTTGATACGTATAATCGTTCTTACTTATGTAGCTGTATGGAGTAGTGGAAGAACTCGTAGAGATCCAATTTCGTGTAGGAGATCCTCTTTTTTGAATATCAAAGTCTGTAATATTCCATAATGATTGGACTCCATAACCATTGATATTTGATTTTGCAACCTGTTTAAACCCTAACAGACCTAAACCATCTGCATGAGAGACTGCTCCAGAATATTTAAAATTTTGAGTTCGTGTTGATCCACTACTAGTTTCCCTTACTTTACTGACTAGTTTTAAAGAAGGTACAATATTGACATTTACATATGGATAAATTTCGTCATAACTCCCAGTATAAGCTTGTTCATAATAATTTCCCTGATTAGTTAAACCCGCATAATCTATTAAATGAGAAGTGCCATTGTTATTTATTTGTTCTAATGTTACATCTTTTCTATGGTCTCCTTCAAATTCATATGCCGATAAATGATTGGCACTAACATATGCGTATTCAATATTATCTGTTTCAGAATGAGAATCTAAAAATATAGGCACTCCAAATTTTTTGATTCCTGTATTTGTTTGAAGATAATTTGACGTATGTTCAAAAGAAGGTGTTGTATCGCTGGTTGTAAACTTATTTACATGAATATTCACTACATCTTCTGAGTATTCATGATTTGTAGAGTATGCACTCGCTATCCAATGTTTAATTAAATCTGTCTTTCCATCTCCATTTACATCTTGAGCAATAAATTTAATTTCTACAACGGCATCCGTAATTGGACCGTCACTGTAATTATAATATTGTGATACTTGACTTTCCACATAAGTGATTAAATCTAAATATTTAGTATATTTTAGAATGTTAGTCCCTCTAGATAAAAAGAATCGCCAGTTTCTACTATTATTTGCTGTAGGTACTAAAAAATCTGTTTTTCCATCACCATTATAATCTCCTAAAAGAATAGGACGGTTCATTTTAATATAACTATCCGTTTCTGTGTAAATTAAAGATAGTTGATTGTTGCTATTTAGCTCATAAACGAAAGCTTTCCCTTCAGTAAAATGGAATAAATCTGTTTTCCCATCTCCATTAAAATCAGCTGCCATAACTCTATCATCAGACTTTATTTCTTGCTGTAAACTTCCTGCCCAATTAGCAAATCCTGAAGTTAAGTTTCTATCTAAATCAATAAAATATGCTGTTCTATAATTCGTTGTATACGAACTACAAGAGCAACAACTTCCATTTCCGCCTCCACCACCATCACCTGGATCAATAGTAATTGGAGTACGTTCAGCCACCTGTTCTTTATTTTGTTTTAAAGCTTTTTGCTTTCTGACTGCAAAATCCTCATCACTTTCATCTTTTTGTTGTATTGTTTCATAACTCCAAGGATCACCTCCACCTCCTGGGCACTCATATTCATAACAATATCTATTTGTATATGGCTTTCCTATTGCTAATACGTCTGTTAAACCATCACCATTAAAATCTCCTGATATATATTCTTTTGGAATTTTCTTTCTTGTAGAATTACCGCAATAACTTTCATATGAATAGGTTGGTGCATTCCATGTTTTAGTGTAATGATAATATAATCCCACAGCGCCATGATAATAACTCTTGAACTCTATCGAAGATGTATTGCCACTAATATTTTCTTTGATCAGCGTAATTCCTTGTTGGCCTAGTTTTTTTCCTTGATGATTGAGCATACTATTTCCTATGACATCATCAAAATTTGAAACATTATATGTCCGTCCTATTTCCGTATTATTATAGGATGACTCATAAATATTATCGAAAAGGTGGAGTTTATTTCTAGTATTTTTATTATATAGAATAAAATCTAATTTTCCATCTCCATTAAACTCACCTGATAAAATATTATCAGTCTGATAGTTATATCCTGGATATAAAGACCCAGCATACGTATCTGGATTTGGGTTTGAAGAGGAATTATCATAGCTAAAATTTACAGGCGTCAAACTTTGATTCGCTTTATTATATTCTTCAACAGAAGTTAATCGTTCATAGCCCAAAGGTGTTTCATCATGCGTTAATACATATTTTCTATATGTTTGGCCATTTCCTCTAGTTTCTATTCTATCTAGAATTCTTGTTCTTTTAAAAGCTATACCATTAACGTAAGACAGTTCGGGTCTTTTCCTTGTTTTATAAGAGAATAAAATTTCTCCTGGCCCAATTCCTGTTCTACTTCCAAATCGAATTCTACTAATAGCTCTTAATTCACCATCGTAAATATAAAAGTATTCCATCTTATTACCCTGAGCATCGACTTTTTTATATACAGCCCATTCTAATCGGTTTCTGGAGCCTGAAGCTAAACCATACCAAACTCTTGAACCATCTGGATAATAAACAATAAAATATGAAGGACCATAAGAAGCGCCATAAGAAGAAGTTCCATAAGCCTGAATTTTTATATTGGAATAGGTTTCCGTTTGATAAGTAGAATTGGTAGCTCCATAAGTTCCTGATTTAAGCAATAATCTTTGTCCATCTAAAGAAAAACGATCATTAAGGTCAAAATCAACTCCATCAACAAAACCATCATGAAACTCTGTAGAAGAAACTCGACTAATTGTAGATAAGCCAGAGAATCCCCATCCCCAACCTGCCAAACCATTAGACGCTTGACTATTGAAATTTAATCCTATGTTTGGGCTAATATCTCTTACTCCAGGTGGTATAGCAATAGGAATATTGTAGGTCGCTCCTCCTGATAAGGATACAGAAAAATCAGCCGGAGTTGTACCAGCTTCTGAAGATGTCTTACTCGAAACAGCACTTGGCTTTTCATTAGTATCAGATCTGTCTTGTATTGTTACTTTCCTATTATCGCTAAAAATTGGCTTAGAAGTTATATTTTTTGAACTTTCTGTACCTCTAATTAAATTTTCAGGTGTTTTTTGTGCAAAACCAACAAACCCCATTAAAAGTAATACGCAACTTATATAGTAATTTTTTATATTCATGTCCAACTCGTTTTATTTTTTGATGATTTGCTTAGTTATACTTTCGCCGTTACTTAAATGTATATGTACCAAATACATTCCTGTAGATAAATTACTTAAATCAATTTCCAATTCATTTTTAGATTCACTTGGTATGGTTTTGACCAATATACCTAAGCTGTTATATACATTAATATCGTCTGATAGAGATACGCCTGAATTGGAGCTAAACTTCAATAAAACTGATCCTTGTGTAGGATTTGGATAAAGTGAAAACTCTTTTTCTAATACAGATATACCATCTTCTATTATCTCTGATTCCTTTGAAACTATGACTTCTTCAGACGCGGCTCTTCCTGCTGGAGGATTTGGTACAGAACAACTAGCAACAGCACAATAAAATCGTTGTTTTTGATTTCCTGCATTATCGTAAACAAACAATAATTTAGAACCAGGATTTATTCTTAATAATTGGTTCAATGACCATTCTGTACCATCTATAACTTCCATTCTTGGAGCATACATATATTGTCTGTCCATAATATTTGTATCGCCATATAAAAAAGTTCTATGCTGTAAATTTGTCGCTGAAGACTTAAATTTAAAATCAGTAATTGATTGAACAACTTCTCCAGTTACACCATCATAAATTTTCCCGAGATTAATGGTTGAAGAATAGCTGCTTTTATGAATATAACCAACGAACAAATACCATCTATCGAGTTTTGGCAAATCTCCAACCCAAAAAGCCGGATAACTTACTGCTGCTCCGTCTAGTTTTAATGTATGATGTACACCACCAGTATAACTTGTTAGCTTAAAATAAGAACTACCATCATTCGAATTCGTTTTCTTTATCCAAACAGATAAGCGATAATCCTTTGTATGATTAATATTTTCATAAGAAGACCCAAAACCGCCACTTTGAGTTCCATTTACATCTGGACTAGCTTTCCAAAGAACAACATTGTCTCCTACATGGTTATTTCCAATAACTCTTGAATTTTCTGATGTAATGCCATATTGAGAAAATCCAGAAACAGAACCAGTCCCAACTGTCCAAGTTGAAGTATCTAGCATATTAGTATCCGTTTGCCCATAAAAAATTGAGCAAAAAAGCATTGTTAGGCAATAAGGAAGAAATTTTAAATTCATAGAATATCCATTTATTTTATTATAATAAACTTTGTTTTAAATTAAAGAAACAAAAAAACAACTTACCACTTCTCAATAAAATCACACATTAACCTTAGAGTAAAATTGTTACGGTAAAACCATAAATGCTAAATTATTTTGAATATGAATCAATGAGAAAAATCTTAGGAAATTCTAATTTATTTTCTCATGAATTATTTATGTTTTCTAAAATTTACCTTACTAAATGTATACAGAAACAAACCTTAAAAAAAAGAATCATACTCGGAATTTATGAATTGTAAGAATATCTATGAACCTGCAAAACACTGATTAAAACGGGAAAATTAAAGAAAACTGAAGAGTATTGTTTTCTTATAAGCTTTTCTAGTCACATACAAAGAAAGTTTCCTTTCTAACTATTGTAAACAAAAAAATAAACCCATAAAAAAACCCTTCAAAATCAACAGATTAAGAAGGGCTTTCGTACTCGAGGCGGGACTTGAACCCGCACGGCCCAAGGGCCATTGGATTTTAAGTCCAACGTGTCTACCAATTCCACCACTCGAGCGTGGATTTTATATAGAGCGAAAAACGGGACTCGAACCCGCGACCTCAACCTTGGCAAGGTTACGCTCTACCAGCTGAGCTATTTTCGCAAATTATTCTAAAGAACGTGCAATACTACTGCTGTATTGCGGATGCAAATTTAAAACATTTCTTTAAATACCAAAACGTTTTCAGGAAAAAGAATCAATTATTTTTTAATCCACTAAGAATCAATTACTTTTTTGCCCGTTGCAACATGCGTTTTATCTCGTTAAGCTTCATTAATGCTTCAATTGGCGTCAATGTATCAATATCTGTCATCAAAATTTCTTGTTTGATTTCTTCCAACAGCGGATCATCCATATTGAAAAAACTCAATTGCATGTCATTTTCAACACCTTTCAAATCGTCCGCAAGTTCTTCGCTTGAATGTGATTTTTCTAAACGCTTTAAAATTTTATTTGCCTTGTGAATGACTTGCTGCGGCATTCCAGCCATCTTAGCAACGTGAATTCCGAAACTATGTTCGCTTCCACCTTTGACCAATTTTCGCAAAAATAATACTGTATCTTTCAATTCTTTCACGGAAACGTTGTAATTCTTAATCCGATCAAAAATCTCCGTCATTTCATTCAACTCATGATAATGTGTCGCAAACAATGTTTTTGCGCGCGATGGATGCTCATGTAAATACTCTGAAATCGCCCACGCAATCGAAATTCCGTCATACGTACTCGTTCCACGCCCAATTTCATCTAACAGTATCAAACTACGTTCGGAAACATTATTCAAAATAGAAGCCGTTTCGTTCATTTCTACCATAAAAGTAGATTCTCCCATGGAAATATTATCACTTGCGCCAACACGTGTAAAAATCTTATCAACCAAACCGATTCTAGCGGAATCTGCGGGCACAAAACTTCCCATCTGAGCCAAGAGTACAATTAATGCGGTTTGACGCAAAATAGCCGACTTTCCACTCATATTTGGGCCTGTAATCATAATGATTTGTTGCGCGTCTCTGTCGAGATACAAATCATTCGCAATATAACTTTCACCAATGGGCAATTGTTTTTCAATCACAGGATGACGCCCGTTTTTAATCTCTAAATCAAACGTATCGTCAATTTCAGGATACACATACTTATTTGCTTTCGCCAGCGTTGCAAATCCGCACAAACAATCAAGCTTTGCAATAATATTTGCATTTTGCTGAACGGCTTTGATATATTGATTGATCCAAACGACTAAATCCGCAAACAACTCCTGCTCTATTTGCATTATTTTTTCTTCCGCACCCAAAATCTTTGTTTCGTATTCTTTCAATTCTTCGGTAATATAACGTTCGGCATTCACCAACGTTTGCTTTCGCGTCCATTCCTCTGGGACTTTCGCTTTATGCGTATTTCGAACTTCAATATAATAACCATAAACGTTATTAGAAGCTATTTTTAAAGATGGAATTCCTGTGGTTTGACATTCACGTTGCAGCATTTTGTCTAGATAATCCTTTCCAGAGAATGCAATCGCGCGCAATTCATCTAACTTCTCCGAAAAACCGTTTGCAATAGTATTACCTTTTAAAATATTGACGGGCGCATCTTCATTTAAAGTTTCTTTAATTTTTGAACGAAGCAACTCACATTCATGAATAGTATCGCCAATAACTTTCAATGCTTCGTTTTTGCTCGCACTTGTAATTCGTTTGATCGGAACAATCGCTTCTAAAGAATTTTTCAGTTGAATCACTTCTCTTGGCGAGACTTTTCCCGTTGCAACTTTAGAAATCAAGCGTTCAATATCGCTTATATGACGAATGTGCTGCTGAATTTTGCCTAATTCTACGGATTGATGCAACAAGTAATTCACAACTTCGTGCCGTTGTTTTATCTTTTGACTATTCTTCAATGGCAATGCCAACCAACGTTTCAGTAAACGTCCGCCCATTGGCGAAATGGTTTTATCAATTACGTTGATTAATGTAATCGCGTTGAATGATGTCGAAGCGTATAATTCTAAATTTCTGACCGTAAAACGATCCATCCAAACATATTCATCTTCTGCAATTCGAGCAATAGATGTGATGTGTTGTAACTTATTATGTCGTGTTTCTGATAAATAATGTAAAACTGCACCAGAAGCAATAATTCCTTCGTTCAAATCTTCAATTCCGAATCCTTTCAAGGAAGTAACATCAAAATGATTGATGAGTTTTTCCTGAGCGTAATCATCTTTAAAAACCCAATCTTCCAAATAAAATACATGCAAATTCGTTCCGAAAACGTCTGCAAATTCTAACTTTCGTTGTTTTGGAATTAAAATTTCGCTTGGTTTAAAGTTTTGCAACAGTTTATCAATGTATTCTGCGTTTCCTTGTGTGGTCATAAATTCTCCCGTAGAAACATCTAAAAAAGAAACACCTAACAACTTTTTTCCATAATGAACGGCACACAAAAAATTATTTGTTTTGGCTTGCAACACTTCATCGCTAAATGCAACTCCTGGCGTTATTAGTTCCGTAACACCACGTTTTACAATATTTTTAGTTTGTTTCGGATCTTCTAATTGATCACAAATAGCAACACGTTCGCCAGCTTTTACAAGCTTTGGCAGATAGGTATTTAAGGAATGATGCGGAAATCCTGCGAGTTCCACTTGTTCGCCACCATTATTTCGGTGCGTCAATACAATTCCTAGAATAGTAGCTGTTTTTACAGCATCTGGACCAAAAGTTTCGTAAAAATCTCCAACTCTAAATAGCAACAAAGCATCCGGATACTTGGTTTTAATACCATTGTATTGCTTCATCAAAGGAGTTACTTTTTTCGCAGGTTTTTTTGCCAAAGTTTGCTATTTTTAATGTTATTTTTGCAGAAATCGTTAATTGCGAATTTAATTAAATTCAAGGAAAACTCACGAATTACCTATGAGAAAACTTAAAAATAGTGAACTAAATCGACTTAATGTAGACGAATTCAAATCTTCAGAAAAGACTTCCATAATTGTAATTCTTGATAATATTCGCAGTTTAAACAATATTGGTTCAGTATTTAGAACGAGTGATGCCTTTTTAATTGAGAAGATATTTTTGTGCGGAATCACTGCAAAACCGCCACATAAAGACATTCATAGAACGGCACTTGGCGCAACAGATTCCGTTGCGTGGGAATATAGAGAAGATACACTTGAATTGGTAAAAGAACTGCAAGAAAATGGCGTAAAAGTCGCTTCCATTGAACAAGCTGAAAATGCAATTATGCTGAATGAATTCTCACCTAAAAAACCAAATACATACGCATTAGTGTTTGGAAACGAAGTAAAAGGCGTGCAACAAGAAGTAGTTTCTGCAAGTGATTACGTGATTGAAATTCCACAGTTTGGCACCAAACATTCGTTGAATATTTCAGTAAGTGCAGGTGTTGTGATTTGGGATGTGTTTTCGAAGCTTTCGCTTTAGACTCGCTTCGCTGTTAGAGACGGCTTCGCCTTTGGTATCGCTACGCTCTTGGTATTTTGGTAGGTGAATCATTTACCCAATGAAATAAACTTATAAACCTTTCAACTTTTAAACTGAAATTTTTCTGTTAGATTGTTAGATTGACTTAAACTTGCTTTGCTCTTAGATTTTTAGATTTGTTAGAAAATAACTTTTACGTTTATAATTTCCGAACGTCACTTCGAGTGAATTTGCAACGCAAATTAGTATCGAGAAGTGCTCACTTTCCAGAATTTTATTTAGAGTACCTTTTTCGTTTTAAAGTATTTCTCGATACACTTTTTTTTCATTACATTACAAAAAATCACTCGAAATGACGTTCTGATTATCTCAAAACCTAACAAGATTTTTAAGTCCAAAAGCGAAGTAATATTAATGTGTCAATGTGTTAATTTGAAAATGTAACAATTACTAAAATACTAACAGGCGAAGCTGATTCTAACATTACAAGAGCGAAGCAAGTCTAACAGCAAAGCGAGTCTAATCTTTTAGCATGTTTATCGGCACGAGTTGCAAAACTCGCGCTAGCGTAAGTCGATAAACAACCTTGAATCATTGAATTTTTAAATTCTTGAATTGAGCGAAGCGAGTCTAAATTTCCTGAATTTCCGAAATAATCTTTTGATAATCATTGTCATTTGCAACGAAATCCAAATCAGAAACATCAATTATTTTTACGTTGAGGTCTTTGTGTGTTCGGATGAATTCTAAATAGCCATTGTTGATTTTATCCAAATATTCGGAAGGAATTTTTTGTTCGTAATCGCGTCCACGCTTTTTAATGTTTCGCAATAAACGATCTGTATTTTGATAGAGATAAACGTATAAATCTGGTTTTGGAATTTCGCTGTACATAATGTCAAACAACTTTCTGTACAATTTGAATTCATCTCGTTGCAACGTGACTTTTGCAAAAATCAATGATTTGAAAATATCATAATCTGACACAATGAAATCTTTGAATAAGTCTAATTGTGATAAATCGTCTGAAATTTGCTGATAGCGATCTGCCAAAAAGGACATTTCTAGCGGAAACGCATAACGCATATTATCTTCATAGAATTTTGGCAAAAACGGATTGTCTGCAAAACGTTCTAAAATCAGCTTTCCATTAAATTCTTCCGCAATTTTAGTTGCTAACGACGTTTTTCCCGCGCCAATGTTTCCTTCTATGGCAATGTAATTAAACCGAGAAAAATCTTTCTTACAGTTTGGATTTTGTAAAACTTCCTCACTTTTTTCAATTCCGTCGCTAGAAATTGCTTCATTGAGTTGCGAAACTGTTTTTTTATAGATTGGATGAATTTTACTCGGAGCAATATCACACAAAGGTTGCATCACAAATTTACGTTCATGCGCAAGCGGATGTGGCAATTGTAGCAAATCGGTTTTTAATATTTCATCTTCATAAAAAATGATATCAATATCAATACTTCGATCTTTATATGCTTTCGTTTCACTTCTAATGCGTCCAAGTGTTGTTTCTATTT
This sequence comes from Kordia antarctica, assembly GCF_009901525.1. NCBI lineage: Bacteria > Pseudomonadati > Bacteroidota > Flavobacteriia > Flavobacteriales > Flavobacteriaceae > Kordia > Kordia antarctica. The sequence goes on along the minus strand of NZ_CP019288.1, from coordinate 4,217,752 downwards.
CCAAAATCTCAGTCATCACTTCTGAAGAAGATAATTCCGTTTTCAAACATACACAAGCATTGTAAAAATCGCCGCCATCAAAACCCCAAGAAGGTGTTTCATAAATTGGAGAAATCTTTACAACGCGACCAATTTTAACAGAAAGTTGCTGAACAGCATTCTGTAAATGTGCGCGTTTGTCGCCAACATTACTTCCGATAGATATATATGTAGTGTGTAACAAATTAGGATGCAATTGAATACGTTTTCTTGGCTAAAAATAGCTGCGCCAAATATAGTTAAAATATACGGATCAGATTCTCAAAAACTTTTGTTTAGGCGTCTTTTTAGTTGTAAACTACACTATTAAAAACGGCTTCTTTTTTGGTTTGAAAGTTTCAAACGATATTAATTTCACAAAAAGTGTAACATTTTAACATTTAAGCATACTTACTTTCTAGTTATTCAATTAATAAATACTTTTACAAAAAAAAGCAAATAAATATATATACTTATGAATTTTTTTAAACGAGTACTCTCAACAATTGTCGGAATCGGAGTTTTCTGCGCTTTGTGCTTTATCTTACTATTGTTCTTCATCTTCGCAAGTGCAGGAGCTGACAAAAATCCAATTGTTGTAAAAAATAATTCTATTTTAGAATTAAGTTTAGACGCACCTATTTACGATTATGCTGGAAAATTCGATTACAGCGAAATTCCATTTTTCCCAAATGATCCAAAATTTGATGGATTGTTCAATATTATTGATGCTATTAATTATGCTGCCACAGATAGTAAAATTAAAGGAATTTCTATTAAAAACAATTTCATTCAAGCAGGAATGGCGCAAACAAAAGCGTTGCGTGATGCTTTATTGAAATTTAAAGAATCAGGGAAATTCATTGTTTCTTATGGCGATTATTATTCTCAGAAAGATTACTACTTAAATTCTGTAGCTGATACTATTTATGTGAACCCTGTTGGCGGATTAGACTTTAAAGGTTTGGCAATGGAACGCATGTATTACAAAGATTTTCAAGAGAAATACGGCGTAAAAATGGAAGTAATTCGTCACGGAAAATATAAAAGTGCCGTGGAAGGTTATTTAAACCAAGAAATGAGTGAAGCAAACCGTGAGCAAATTTCTGTCTTTTTAATGTCTATTTGGGACGAAATGAAAAAGGAAATCGGCGCAAGTAGAAATATGACTTCTGAACAACTAAATACGCTCGCAGACGAATTAGCTGGACGAACTGCAAAATTGGCATTGGCTTCTAAGTTGATTGATAAAATTGGTTACGAAGATGAATATGAAGCTGGAATTCAACATGCGCTAGGCGAAAACAGTAAAGTGAATAGAGTTACTATTTACGATTATGCAGCATATACTGGAAAGAAAGTAACTGTAAAGAAAAGTGATGATAAAATCGCGGTTATTTATGCACAAGGTCAAATTATGTATACCGAAGGTAGCAAAGATGTTATTGGACAAGGAATCATTAATAAAGCCTTGAAAGAAGCTAGAGAAGATGACAAAGTGAAAGCAATTGTAATCCGTGTAAATTCTCCTGGTGGAAGTGCGTTGGCGAGCGAATTGATTTGGAGAGAAATTGAATTGACGAAGAAAGTAAAGCCAGTTATTGTTTCTATGGGAGATTTGGCAGCTTCTGGCGGATATTACATCGCGTGTAACGCAGATAAGATTTTTGCAGAACCAAATACAATTACTGGAAGTATTGGTGTTTTTGGAACGATTCCGAACATGCACAAATTAGCAGAAGATTTAGGAATTAATGCAGAACAAGTTGGCACGAATAAAAATGCCGCTGGTTATAGCGTTTTTGAACCAATGAGCGACGAACAACGTACTTTAATTAAAGAAGGAATTGAAGATATTTACGATTTGTTTACGCAACGTGTTGCTGACGGACGCGGAATGACGCAAGCCGCAGTAGATTCTATCGCACAAGGAAGAGTTTGGACAGGAAACGATGCAATTAAAATTGGTTTGGTTGATGAAATTGGCGGATTGGATATGGCAATACTAGCTGCCGCAGATGCTGCCGAAATGAAAACTTATAAAATTAAAGAATTGCCAATTTATGAAATGGATTTAGAAAGCCTTTTAAGTCAATATACAGGCGGATTTATTCAAAGTAAAGAAGAATTAATGAAGGAAGAATTAGGTGAGAAAAACTACTTGCTTTTACAAAAAATGAAGAAACTAACGCAAATGCAAGGACCGCAATTGTTGTTACCTTACGAAATTGAGATTAAATAATTTTGTTAGTTGTTAATCACAATGAAAAAGCCTTTCCATTAAAATGGAAAGGCTTTTTGTGTTATTTGGTTTACAACGTATTATAAACACCAACAAAAAGATCCACCACCTAATATAATAGAAATTGGATGACCACAACCTCGTTGATCAGATCCTCCTACTACTCTTGTTTTAGTCGAATTATCGATAGCTGAAATAGACTTCTTGTTAAGTTTCAAATTTTTTAAATTCTTTTTTTTCATAATAATAAATTTTATGTGATTAATATTGAAGCAAACATACACCAGTCTAAAGTGAAAACAAAACACTTATAATCAACCATTTATAAATAACGACTCGCTATTTATATATTACGACTGCTAATGAATCACGATGTTTAGCATTACAGCACATGCTACATTTTAAAGTTTACTATCTTTACAAAATGACCGTAGCCGACAAAAAATTAGCCGCTAAAATCTACTTGTATTTAGCAGCATTGTTTATTACTTCTTTAGTAGTTTCTAACTTAATATTTCTAAAGTTTTTTTATTGGTATCCGTTTGACATGGAGATTTTTGGTGAACGTTTATTTAAAATTTCAGTTGGATTGTTGCCGTATCCAATTACGTTTTTAATTACAGATGCAATTTCTGAGATTTATGGTAAAAAGAAAGCCAATCAAGTTGTAATTGCAGGTATTTTTGCTTCATTCTTTTCGTTAGGAATCATTTACATTGCAAAATATGTTCCTGCACTTCCCGATTCTCGCGTAAGCGACGAAACATTTACACACGTATTCGGAAATGCGCCTTTGGCTGTGTTGGCTTCCATGCTTTCGTATTTATTTGCGCAGTTTATAGACATTAAATTGTATCATTATTGGAAAAACCTAACCAAAGGAAAACATTTGTGGCTGCGAAATAACTTTTCCACGTTCGCTTCACAATTTGTAGATACATTCTCGGTCATTACTTTATTATGTCTGTTTAAAATTTTACCGTGGGATATTTATTTAGGATTGCTTTTAAGCGGATTCATATTTAAAGTATTGGTTGCTTTTCTCGATACACCATTTTTATATTTGATAGTTTACCTCTTCAGAAGACGTTTTGGCTTGAAAATTGGAGAAGAAATCGACTTAGATGATTATGCAGAAAATTTATCATCTTCTTAACATTAATTCTTTATAATTTTACTTTATTTATTAGTGAAAAAAAATGCATCCATGAAAGTGAAAAAAGTATTAAAAATAACAGGAATAACCATATTAGTTTTGATTATCGCATTAGCAGCAGCTCCTTTTTTATTTAAAGGAAAAATTGTTGCAATGGTGAAAGAAACGATCAACGAAAACGTAAATGCAAAAGTTGATTTTGCAGATGTAGACGTTAGTTTTTTCAGAAATTTCCCAAAAGCTTCTATTGTTTTACAAGACGTGAAAGTTATAAATAATGCACCTTTTGAAAATGACACACTTTTTTACGGAAAAGAAGTTGCGGTAACAACTGCAATTGGCGAACTTTTTAAAGGTCCAAACGAAGCCATTCATATTTATAGTTTTACGATTGATAACGCAAAATTGAACATTACTGTTGATGAAGATGGAAACGCAAACTACGATATTGCAAAACCAAGCGAAACTCCAACAGCTGAGAATGCTTCTGAAACTTCCGATTTTAAATTCAAAATAGATAATTATCACGTTTACAATACTGATATTCAATATTACGATGCAAAAAGCAAAACATCTTTAATCATTCATAAATTACAACATGAAGGTTTTGGCGATTTTTCATTGGAGAAATCTGAATTGGACACAAAAACTGACGCATTAGTTTCTTTTGGAATTGATGGAATGAAGTATATAAATAAACAACAAGTTGCCTTAGACGCCTTAATTGGTATGGATTTGACAACAAATACGTATACGTTTTTAGAAAATAATGCGTTAATAAATCAGTTGCCGTTGAAGTTTGATGGTTTTGTAAAAGTAAATGCAGATTCGCAGGAAATTCAACTCACATTACAAACGCCTTCTTCCGATTTTAAAAACTTTTTGGCTGTCATTCCTGAAGCATATGCTAAAAATATTACAGACGTAAAAACGGCAGGAAATTTTGAAGTTTCTGGAGAAATCAAAGGAATTTCAAATGCAGAAAGAATTCCGAATATTGATATTAAAGTGGTTTCAACTAATGCATCTTTTAAATATCCTGATTTACCAAAAAGTGTTGAAAATATCAATATCAATGCGCAATTAAAAAATACTACAGGAAAAGTTGCAGATACATATTTGGATATTAACAATTTGGCGTTTAAGATTGATGAAGATTCTTTTCGTGGAAACGGAATACTTTCACAATTAATGACAAACCCGAAAGTAGATGCGACGATTGTTGGAAAGTTGAATTTAGGTAATATTTCAAAAGCATATCCGATAGAATTGAATAAAGAATTGAGCGGAATTTTAGATGCAAATTTGACGACTAGTTTTGACATGGCTGCGATTGAAAATCAAAAGTATGATCGTATTAAAAATAATGGAAACTTAAAAATAACTGACTTTTTATTTTCTTCGAAAGATGTAGTAAATCCGTTGGCAATTTCAGAGGCAAGTATTGACTTTGTACCAGGAAGAATAACCTTGAAAAAGTTTGATGCTACAAGCGGAAAGAGTGATTTTAACGCCACAGGAACTATTGAAAATTTACTTGGTTTTCTGTTTAATGAAGGAAAATTGAAAGGAAACTTCAATGTGAATTCCAATGAATTTCATGTAAATGATTTTATGGTGGCAAGTACCGCAGGAAGCAAAAATCAAAATTCAGAAGTTAAAAAAGGAGAAGCGTTAAAAATTCCAGCGTTTTTGGATTGTAACATCAATGTAAATTCACAAAAGGTATTTTATGACAACATTGAATTGACTAATGTAAAAGGAAACTTAGCGTTGGATAATGGAGAAGCGATTTTAAACGATGTGACTTCCGATCTTTTTGATGGAAAAATAAAAATGAGCGGCTTGGTTTCTACCAGAAATGAAGTGCCAACTTTTGCAATGGATTTAGATATGAATTCGTTTGATCTTTCGAAATCATTTAATGGATTAGAATTGCTTCAAAGCATTGCGCCAATTGCAAAAGCATTAAATGGAAAACTAAATACGACTATTTCTCTGAAAGGTAATTTAAGCGAAAGCTATACACTAAATTTGACAACAATTTCAGGAAATGCGTTTGCAGAATTATTGACGACAACGTTAAAATCTACAAATATTGACTTTTTTAATACGATTAATGAGAAACTGACTTTTATTGATCTGAACAAAATTAGTATTGAAGATATTAAAACGAGATTATCTTTTGAAGATGGAAAAGTAAACGTAAAGCCTTTTTCGTTTACCTATAAAGAAATTGAAATCACGATTGCAGGAAGTCACGGATTTGATCAATCGTTGAATTACAATGCAACATTTCAAATTCCTGCGAAATATTTAGGTACGGAAGTGACTTCGTTGCTTTCTCAAATAAAATCAGAAGAAGCGAAAAATGTTACCATTCCTGTTTCTACAAAGATTACTGGAAACTTCACAAGTCCAAATTTCACAACCGATTTGGCAAGTGCCACGAAAGATTTGCTTGTCAAATTAGGTAAATTAAAAGCGCAAGAAGCGTTGGGAAACATCAACACAGGAAACGATACTGTGGATGATATTTTGGGTGGTTTGATTAAAGGAAATGATACTAAAAAAGATTCTACTGTAACAACGCCAAATTCTACGAGCGATAAAGTGACAAGTGTTTTGGGAAGTCTTTTAGGAAATCGGAAGAAGAAAAAAGAAGCGGAAGAAAAAGCGAAGCGAGAAGCAGCAGCGAAGAAACAACAGGAGAAAGCGAAAGATTCTGTGAATTGATTTTAACGATTGTTTGATTTGAAGATTAGTCAATTTGAAAATGCGTGTTGCGTGTTTGAATTCTACGAATTCTATTTGATGATTTGAAAATGTGTTAATTTGAAAATTGAGTTTAAAAGAGGCTTTTTAGTTTTTTGAAGTAAAATATAGATGGAATACAAGTTAAAAACTCGCGCTGGCGTGCGTCAGTTCGAGTGATTTTCGATAGAAAATTGTATCGAGAACGGTTGAGAATTTTTCAATTATTAAATTCTTCAATCTTTTAATCAATCGCAAGATTCACTGCTAGCGCAAGTTTGCACCTTGTGCCGTCAAACAAGCTGTTTTATACATACTAAAGTGGGACACGAGTTAAAAACTCGCGCTAGCGTGCGTCAGTTCGAGTGATTTTCGATAGAAAATTGTATCGAGAACGGTTGAGAATTTTTCAATTATTAAATTCTTCAATCTTTTAATCAATCGAAAGATTCACTGCTAGCGCAAGTTTGCACCTTGTGCCGTCAAACAAGCTGTTTTATACATACTAAAGTGGGACACGAGTTAAAAACTCGCGCTAGCGTGCGTCAGTTCGAGTGATTTTCGATAGAAAATTGTATCGAGAACGGTTGAGAATTTTTCAATTATTAAATTCTTCAATCTTTTAATCAATCGAAAGATTCACCACCAAACCTTCGTTTCCGCGAATGTTGAAAACAGTATTGTCTTCAAATATTAAATATTGTCCTTTGATGCCTTTTAAAACACCTGAATAATTTGGTGTTTTGGTAAGATTCAGACTTTTTACTTTTTCTGGATACGATAATACAGGAAATTCCAACTCTACAACTTCCCTATTTGGTAAATAATAAGGTTTTGCTTCTTCAGGAATAAATTGCTTTAATTCTTCTTTTTTTGCTAATAAATCAGCATCTTCATTGAGATTTTGAAGCATTTTTCGCCAATTTGTTTTATCAGACACAAAAGATTTTAACGCAACTTCCGTAATTCCAGCCAAATATCTGTTTGGCACTTCTACAATTTCTACGGCTTTTACAGCGCCTTGATCTATCCAACGTGTAGGCACTTGTCCTTTTCGGGTAACACCAACTTTTATTTCGCTAGATAATGCCAAATAGACAATGTGTGGTTTTAGTTGTACTTTTTTCTCATACTCCAAATCGCGGTCTTCAACATCCAAATGTGCAGTGCTCAATTCGGGACGCATAATCCAGTCGCCAGCAGTCGGAATTTCGAAAAAACAGCTTTTACAGAATCCCTGACGGTAAATTTCTTTATTTAAATGACAATTTAAGCATTCAAATTTTTCAAAATTTAAAGTCAGTGTTTTATCTAGTAATTGGTTCATATTCAGGAAATCATCCTCAAAATTTAGGTAATATTGAATCGGTTTTCCAAACTCTGTTTGCATTTTTGTTAAAACACCTTGATACATCATTAAAGATTTTTGCTATTTTTATTCACTTAAAGTATGATTGCTTCCAAGAAGATCGTTCACGAAAGTAAAAAACTTTTCGCGAGCAACCATATTTTATCAACTAAAATCACAACCGAATAACTCAAATACAATGTCGATACCATTAGTAAATTCTATCGCTTCTTGGTTTTTGAAAAAACGCATCTATCAAATAGAGCATTTTTTGAAGAACCCAAACGAAGTACAATTAGAATTGCTGATGTCTTTGGTGAATACTGCACAAAAAACGGAAATTGGAAAACAATACGATTTTCCAACTATTACCAATTATAAAACTTTTACGGAACGAATTCCTGTGACTTGTTACGAGGACATTCAACCAATGATTGAACGTTCCCGCAAAGGAGAATCGAATATTTTTTGGCCAAAACCAATTCGTTGGTTTGCAAAATCGAGTGGAACAACGAACGCTAAAAGTAAATTTATTCCCGTAAGTCAAGATTCTTTAGAGTTATGCCATTATGCAGCAAGCAAAGATTTGCTGTCTATGTATTTGAATAATAATGAAGGTTCACAATTGTTTAATGGAAAGAGTTTACGCTTGGGCGGAAGCAAAGAATTGTACGAACAAAACGGAACGTATTTTGGCGACTTGTCTGCTATATTGATTGATAATTTACCGCTTTGGGCGGAATTTAGCAGTACGCCAAGCAATAAAGTGTCTTTAATGGGCGATTGGGAAGTGAAGATTGATGCTATTATTAAAGAAACAATTCGTGAAAACGTAACAAGTTTGGCTGGCGTTCCATCGTGGATGTTGGTGTTAATGAACGAAGTTTTAGTCCAAACCCAGAAAGCAAATTTGTTTGAAGTTTGGGAGAATTTAGAAGTATATTTTCACGGCGGCGTAAGTTTTGGACCTTACGAAGAACAGTATCGAAATTTATTGCCAAAACCTGAATTTAAATATTACGAAATTTACAATGCTTCGGAAGGTTTCTTTGCCATTCAAGATCGAAATGATTCTGATGAATTGTTGTTAATGCTCGATTATGGTATTTTTTATGAGTTTATTCCGATGGATACTTTTCATACATTAGATCCGAAAGTGATTCCGTTGTCTGATGTTGAAATTGGGAAAAACTATGCCGTTGTTATTACGACAAATGCAGGTTTATGGCGCTATAGAATTGGCGATACAATTCGCTTTACATCTACGAGTCCGCATCGCGTTAAAGTAACAGGACGCACCAAACATCACATTAATGTTTTTGGTGAAGAATTAATTATTGAAAATGCAAAAGACGCTTTGAAAAGAGTTTGTATTGCTACCAAATCAGAAATTGTAGAATATACTGCAGGACCCATTTTTATGATTGATCGTGAAAAAGGTGCGCACGAATGGATTATTGAGTTTAAGAAAGCACCAGAAAATATTGATGAATTTGCTTTTTTATTGGATGAAGCACTGCAAAATATCAACTCTGATTACGAAGCAAAACGCTTTAATAATTTAACGTTAAATAGTCTAAAATTACATGTCGCGCGCAACGGATTATTTTACGATTGGTTAAAGAAAAAAGACAAACTTGGCGGACAACATAAAATCCCAAGATTGTCCAATGAACGCATCTATTTGGATGATTTACTTCAAATGAATTCTACACAATAGTTCTTTGTAGTTCAATATATTAGCCTCTTTTTACAGGGGAAAATACCTGTTTTTTTCCTACCGATTTCCCTTTAAAACTCTCCTTGTCGGATTTTCGAGTCATTTGTCTAATAAAATAAAAGTATCGGTGTTCGCTTGCTATCTTTACAATATCAGATTATTAACAATAGTACAATACCAAATTTTAAAATGAAAAAATTCACACCTACCATGCTGATTCTTTCAGCATTTTTCACTGTGACTTTCGCAAATGCACAAGGGCCAGAGGCATTAGCGATGGAAACGAGTGAATATTACAGCGATGTAACCACAAAAGACATTGAAAACCGAGCGATCAAAGCTTTAGATCCAAACGGTTTCCTATACCATTTCGAAAATCTTAATATTAATACTTCTTATTCAGAACATGCAACTGCATTTTTTAGAGATAAAGTGATTGTTTCTTCCTCCAAAAGAATTGGAGCTTTTAGTAGCAAGGAAGAAGGTTTTTATAATTTATATTGTGGAGATTTGAATCAAAAAGGAGCTATTAAAAATTTAGTCAACTTCTCAAGAGCAATTAATACTAAAGAAAGTAATGAAGGTTCTGTAGCACTTTCTAGTGCAGAAAATGTAGTTTTCTTTACAAGAAGTATTGAAGAGAACGGACAGCACAATTTAAAAATATTCAGAGCTGAAATGGTAGATTACCAGTGGTCAAACTTTGAAATGCTACCATTTAATGAAGTTGGATACGCTATTGAGAATCCAGTTTTATCTCCAGATGATAAAATAATTTACTTTTCTGCGAATATTCCAGGTTCAAAAGGTGGTTTTGATATCTTTTCAGTAACTATAAACGAAGATGGGACTTATAACGCTCCAAAAAACTTAGGAAGTGAAATTAATACGCACAAAGACGAAAAGTTCCCGTATGTAATGGGCGATAATAGTGCTTTGTATTTCTCTTCTAACGGACATTATAACTTAGGTGGTTTAGATATTTTTGAAAGTAAAATTATTGATGGAAAATTTAATTTCCCTGTAAATATGGGAAGTTCTTTGAATAGTACGGAAGATGATTTTGGGTTTTTAATGGATCAATCAAATTCTGGTTTTTTCACTTCTAATAGAGCTGGTGGAAAAGGTGGAAATGATATTTATTATTTTAAAAGAAAAAAAACAACACAACAGTTACAAGGAACTATTGTTGATTTTAAAACGAACATGGTGTTACCAAATGCAACGGTAACCGTTGTTGATACGTATGGTAGAGTTGTAGATAAGATTACTTCGGATGATAAAGGTGTTTTTACAACAACCGTAATTCCTTATAATTCGTATACTTTACACGCTTCTAAAGATGGTTTTATTGAAACTGACGAAGAATTTGAATCTTTTAGAGGTGACGATTTTAAACATACAGTTACGATTAAGTTGCCACAAGCGAAAGCCGAAATTGTAGTAGAAGCTGAAAAATTAGTGATTAAAATAGAAAACATCTATTTCGATTATAATAAATGGAGCATCAAAGATGAGTCTACATTATCTTTAAATAAGATTGTTGACGTATTGAATGAGCATCCAGAAATGAATATTGAAATCAATGCGCACACCGATGCAAGAGGAAAAGCTAGTTACAACTATAAGTTGTCTGACAAAAGAGCTGCTTCTGCAAAAGCATATTTAATTGCGAACGGAGTTGATGCGGAACGTTTGGTTTCAAAAGGATATGGAGAAACACAACCTAAAGAGAATTGTGGAACTACATGTTCGGAAACGCAACACGAAACAAACCGTAGAATTGAGTTTGTTATCGTGGAGTAAATTGTAAATAAACTGATATTGCCCAATTAAAGAGTGCTCGTTTGAGTGCTCTTTTTTTTGTTTTGCAAAGTTTAAGTAAATCAGCCCCATAACTAAATAAAGCCCTTAAAAGGGCTTGGTGTAAATTCGATTTAATGTTTTTTAAGACTTTCTAAACAGTTTCTCTTTTTATGTATTGGAAATTTATCATTCAAATGATAAATTTATGTCATTATACGATTCTAATAATTCAGGTAGGGTTTTCACTTCTATATCCAATATTTTACAAATCGCTGGCAATTTCTTAAAAGCTTTTAAGTCATTACTTCCTTCTGTTTCCTCAGTTACAAGAATTAAATTTTCAAATGAATTTTTACTAATTTGAATTAGTAAATAAATAATCATTCGTGCATCTGCTGATTCTAAAAATTCTTTTTTTTGCTGTTCAAATTGAGCACTATTTAATCTTTTTGCATTAGTTGTTTTGAATGTATTATCTACAAGGTTATAGAATTTTTTAGGTGACGGTGGAATTAAATTATCTGTTTTAATTGGGACTTTGTTCTTCTTTAAAAATTCTTTATCAAGTAAAAAATTTAATTTTTTTACAACTAATTTTCCAGAGACCAATTTGCACTCATTTAATACTTCATCTATAACAATAATGTTATGATTTTGTATCTCTTTTTTTATAAAGTTCAGAAGTCTATTATCTTGGTCAAATGGTAAGTAATAACGAACCAAGGACAACAAAGAACTTGTATCTATTACTACTATCATTGAATAATTTTATTTAACTTTTCAGGTTTGATGTTCAACTTTTTACAAACTTCATATTCACTTATTATACCTTCATAAAATGCAGTTTGAATGGTTGAAATAAACAAAGGTGAAGAAATTGGTTTTGCAACTGAACCTCTTAGTTTTATGCCTTTTTCTTTTTGTAATTCTTTTTCTCTATCTTTTTCTTTTTGATATTTTTGAAATTGTTCTTCAAATTCATTCCTGACTCTGTTATAATTAGTTTGGCTAATTTGATTTTTAAATAACAATCTAGTAAATAATGCGATTTGACTCAAATGAGTGTTATCTGAAATTGTTTTTATCAAATCAAAATGATAGTCATTAGACTCTTTAGCAACCTCAAGGTGCTTAATTACTTTTCCATATTCGCCAACTAGAAAATAATACGCAAAATCATTACACCATCTTTCAATGGAAGATAAATGCTTATCTGCGATGACACTGTAATCAAGTAATTCAATTTCTTCTTTATCAAGTAAAAAATGACCCAACTCATGAGCTAAGGTAAATATTTCTCTTCGAAAAGATTGATGCCTTTTTAGGACTATAACATTTGGTTTTAGAAAAAAGCCATCAATATTAGCTTTCTCTTTTCTATTATGAGTTTCCACAAACTCAAAAACTAAAACATTACTTTCCGCTAGTTTTGAAATCAGGGATTTGAGAAAATCCCTGCGTTTTGAAGTGAAGTTAGGGTATAAAATTTTTCTAAATTCATTTGCTATTTTTTCTGGATTATCCCTTATGCTAAATTTTGAAATTTTTCTTTTTGTATCCAATTCTGCTAATTTTGAAATTGCAGTAATTGATATTTTTAATTCCTCAAATTGACTTACTATTTTTTTTGCTCTAAAATTTAATTCAGTTCCAAAACTTTCTTTTCTAAAAAAAACACTTGCTTCCTTCGAGTTTTCAGGTGCTTTTGGGTCTAAATAGTAATGAATCCCTTTTTCAAAAATTTTATCTATCCTTTTTAAGTACTTAACTTCTATTCTTTCAGAAAAAACATCTTTTTCACTTATAGGCATCTTTAAACCTTCACTGATTTTCAATAAAAATTCAGATAGTGAAAGTTTATACATTTTCAGCAGGTGCTTTAATCGAGATATATTATGTTCTACTTTCAAGAATGTTTTTAAATTTCAGAATTCAAAGGTACAAATTTGTTTCTTGGTCTAGATTGTAACTAATAATATATACATAATTTCTACTCTCCATTCCATTGATTTCCCATAAATATAAAATAAATACTATAACTAAACAATGTGCTTTCCCGTAAGGTGAGTAAAAATATCAAAGAAACTTACAAAAAACCTCAACAACAACTAATCTTTTTAAGCAGAAAACTGTTAAAAAAAAACTTAAAAACTTCGTTCTGAACACCTGTTAAACTTGATTCAGAATCTCACCATATTGATTGTAAATGATTATATGAAAACTGAATCAATACTGAATCAAGTTCAGCACATAGTTCAGTTTGACGAGAACTACTAAAAGCATACAGCCAAAAGCTAATAGCAATCTATTAACTTTTGGCTGTTAGTATACTATAAACATATTACTCCTTCTCCAACATCTTTTTATATCTGCCGTTTCCAACGTAGGTATAAATTAATTCAGATAAGTAGAATTTATTATGTCTCCAAGAATCGCCCAAACGAACTATAATAAGGTTTTCTGTTGGATTTACATAGACATGTTGCCCAAGGATTCCTAATGCGTTGTAATCGTCTCCTTGGAAATACGAAACATATTTACCGCTTTTTAACTTTTTCGTGCTTAGAAACTGCTTTCCGTTCGCTTCTGCGTATGCTTCGCCTTCTGCTTCCGTGTCAAATACATCGTAATGTGTACTTGTCCACCATTTGTTTTTGTATCCTGAATGACTTCTGATTTTTTTCCCACTATTCGTTTTTTCAACCCAAGCTTTTGGCACAATTTGAACACCATTGTACATTCCGCCATTTAAATATAAGCGTCCAAATTTTGCAAAATCTTCGGCTGTAGCGTTTAAACAACAGAATGCTTTGACCATTTTACTACTTTCGCTATCTACAGACCAAGTTGCATCTGATTTCATTCCAAGTGGTTTCCATATTTTTTGAGATAGATATTCTTCTAAAGGCATTTTTGTAACACGCTCTAAAATTACACCTAAAACCTGCGTATCTATACTTCTGTAATTGTAACGTCCTGGCGCTTCTGCAATGCTCATTCCGTTGGTTACTTTGGAGCGAATGTTGGTTCCGTAATACAAACGTGCCATTCCTGTAAATGGATTGATTCTTGGATATTCGTCAAATTTGATTCCGCTTTGCATGTTTAGCAAGTGTTTTACCGTGATTTTCTCAAAGTCTTTGTCTTGCTTTAATAATTCTGGCAAATACGTTGTAATCGATGCGTTTTCGTCCAACAAACCTTCTTCTTGCGCAATTCCGACCAACGCCGATACAAAAGATTTTGCTACCGAGAAAGATGTTAAAAGCGAGTTTTTATCATATTCATTATAAAACTTCTCGTAGATAATGGTATCGTTTCTAATGACCATAAAAGCATTTGTATTTGTTCCTTGCAAAGTTTCATCTAAGAAAGAAGCTAATTCTGTGTCGGTTTTTGCAGCAAACATGAAATCGTCTGTTCCTTTTGCTACCGTAACATTTGGTTGCCATTCGTTATCTGTAATGTCTGCTTGTCCATGCGCAATAGTTCTATAAACCATGGTGCAACTTTCACAGCAAAAAACTGTAATTACTAATAGTGTTAGGGCGAATACTTTGAAGATTGTCTTTTTCATAATGAATTTTTTGTTTGTGTTTGACAGTTCAATATTCCGACTTTTTATGAGTGTTTACAACTATTTGTGGCGAATGAATCGGTTTGAGTGGTGAAAATTTTCCGCTTTGGCGAACGTATTATTCTGCGGGATTAATGAATTTCGCTACCAATGCTTTTTTGTACGTTTTGGACACAGGAATTTCTGTAACGTTTGGCTTTAATAACAATATTGATTGTGAAGATTCTCGTTTCCATTCTAAAAAGTGAATCGGATTTATGAGAAATGATCGATGCGTTTTTAGTAAGAACGGAAATTCTTTTTGCAAGACAGATATTTTGGTTCGAAAGAGTTCGTTCTTCAATTCATTTTGCAATAAGTAATGAACTTTCACATAATTGTTTGCAGATTCAATGAAAACCAATTCAGCGTCTTTTAGATGTAATACTTCTGCTTTGTTTTCGCCTTTGATTACAATTGATTGTTCTTTTGGTACTGCTGTTAAAGTTTCCATCTGCGTTTTATCGCCAAAAATCCATCTTAAAAAAATCATTACAGGCAACATTAGTAAAACCGTTGGAAATACGCGTTGCGAGAAGAAGAAACCAAAGTCATACGTATTTGGCTCATTTGGTAATAATATAAATTTGAAAAATAGAAAACTCGTAATTCCTGAGATTACTAGTAACGAAACTAGCAAGAGAATTTCTTTAAGTAAACTCCAAGAATGACCAATATTGTAGAGTATTTTTTGCATCGGAATCACGATTACATATGTTAATACGCCAACAATACTATATCCTAATGCTGCAAAACTGCGTTCGTTTGGTTCCAATTGATACATATCAAAAGGTTCTACAAAGAAGAGAAATAGAAATAACCAAAGTCCAATAAAAAATCCAATCAATAACTGTTTCGGTATTGATTGGATGTAAAAACTTTTTATCTGCATTAGCTACAAAGAATTTATGATACTGCTTTTAATTTTTTGATAACTAATTTCGATATTTTTTTCTCAGCGTATGCTTTCGTGATTTTTAATTCTTTTTCATCAGAACCTGGCAATTCAAACATTGCATCAGTTAAGATTGTTTCACATAAAGAACGTAATCCACGCGCACCAAGTTTGTATTCAATTGCTTTTTCAACAATAAATCCTAAAGCTCCTTCTGTGATATCAAACTCAATATTATCCATTGAGAATAATTTTTTGTATTGTTTGATGATCGCATTTTTCGGCTCCGTCAAAATCGCTCTTAATGTATCCGCGTCTAATGGATCCATGTATGTCAATACAGGCAAACGACCAATGATTTCAGGAATTAACCCAAAATCTTTTAAGTCTTTTGGAATGATGTATTGTAAGATATTTTCCTTGTCGAATGTTTCTTCACCTTTGGATGCGCTATATCCAACTGCTTGCATGTTGAGTCGCTTTGTAATGACTCTGTTGATTCCATCAAAAGCTCCACCGGCAATGAACAAGATATTTTCTGTGTTTACTTCGATAAATTTTTGATCTGGATGTTTACGTCCACCTTTTGGCGGAACATTTACAACAGTTCCTTCTAAAAGTTTTAGTAAAGCTTGCTGTACGCCTTCACCAGAAACATCACGCGTAATGGATGGATTGTCACTTTTACGTGCAATTTTGTCTATTTCATCAATAAAAACAATACCGCGTTCTGCTTTTTCTAGACTGTAATCAGCTGCTTGTAATAAACGTGTTAGGATACTTTCTACATCTTCACCAACATAACCAGCTTCGGTTAAGACAGTTGCATCTACAATTGCCAACGGAACATTTAACATTTTAGCAATGGTTTTTGCCATTAATGTTTTTCCTGTTCCAGTTTGCCCAACCATGATGATATTACTTTTTTGAATTTCAATACTATCATTTGTTGGTGGTTGCAACAATCGTTTGTAGTGATTGTATACCGCAACCGACATTACTTTTTTGGTTGCAGCTTGCCCAATGATAAATTCGTCCAAGAACGCTTTTATCTGTTTTGGTTTGCGCAGTACCAATTCTGACGATAAGTCGTCATTACTGGACTGTTTTGATTCTTCTAATACAATTCCATGCGCTTGTTCAATACATCTGTCGCAGATATGAGCATCTAAACCAGCAATCAATAGATTGGTTTCTGGTTTTTTTCTACCACAGAATGAACATTCTAATTCTTCTTTCGCCATTATTCCTTTTTATTGACTTGTAACCGTTATTCTCTTACAAGTATTTCATCAATCATTCCGTATTCCATTGCTTTGTCTGCCTTCATCCAATAATCTCTATCAGAATCATTGTGTATTTTTTCATACGTTTGTCCAGAGTGCTTAGAAATGATATCGTATAATTCTTTTTTTAATGTCATGATTTCTCTCGCTGTGATTTCAATGTCACTCGCTTGTCCTTGCGCGCCACCAAGTGGTTGGTGAATCATTACTCTTGAGTGTGTTAATCCAGAGCGTTTTCCCGGATGACCTGCACATAATAATACTGCGCCCATTGAAGCCGCCATACCTGTACAAATTGTTGCTACGTCTGGTTTTATGAACTGCATCGTATCATAGATTCCCAAACCTGCATAAACGCCACCACCTGGAGAGTTGATGTAGATTTGAATGTCTTTTGCCGAGTCTACACTTTCCATGAATAGTAATTGCGCTTGTACTATGTTTGCAATATTGTCGTCAATTCCTGTTCCTAGAAATATGATTCTATCCATCATTAATCGAGAGAATACGTCCATTTGCGCTACATTCATTTGGCGCTCTTCTATGATATATGGAGTCATTCCTATTGGATTTGTAATGGAAGGCGACATACGACTTACAATTTTATCATAGTACATGTTACTGATACCGTGATGTTTAGTCGCGTATTTGTGAAATTCTTTTTTATGATCCATTTGTGTCTTTGTATTTTTTGATTAAAAAAGGCGTTAAAATAATTATTTTAACGCCTTAAATATAAGAATTTTATTTTTTAATGACTGTCTCCGTATACTTCTTTAACGAAGTTTTCGTACGTCACTTCTTTCTTTTTAAGGTTTGCTTTTTCTTTGAAAAGGTCTAATAATTTTTGACTCAGCAACTGATCTGTCAATCTACGAACCTCATCTTGGTTAGATAATATTCTTGCTGCGATGTCTTCTAATTCTTTATCGCTTGGATTTAATTGACCAAATTGTGCCATTTGCGCTCTTATCATTTGCATTGCAAATGCTTTTAAGTCTTCAAATTGAACTTGTACTTCGTTGTCTTTTATTAACCTGTCTTGAATAAGTTGGTACCGCAATCCTTTTTCAGATTTTGCGTATTCTTCTTCCGCTTGGTCCACCGTTAATTCTTGTTCACCTGCTGATTGAATCCACTTTTTAAGGAAGTTAGCTGGTAAATCGAATTTCGTATTTTCGATTAATTCTTCTGTTACATCATTTAGTAAACGTTGGTCAGATTGTTGCACAAATTGCTTTTCCGCATCTTCTTTGATCTTCGCTTTTACTTCTTCTAAGTTAGATACATTTCCTTCTCCGAATAGTTTATCGAACAATTCTTGGTTTAATTCTGCCAATTCTCTTGTGTTGGCTTCATTGATTTTGAAAGATACTTCAATGTCTAAATCATGCACATCATCATGGGCTACTTTTAAGAAGTTCATTAAGTCATGATCGTTTTCAAACAATTTCTTCGTATTCAATTCAATAGTATCGCCAACTTTAGCTCCGATAAATTTATCTTTGTTTTTCTTACCTTCTAGTTTATCAAGACTGAATGTAGCGTTGTTTTCAATTTCTTTTTCTTCGTTTGTAAAAACACCTGTTACTTCAGATTCCTTAGTAACTTCATCCTGACTCGTTAGTTTTCCGTATTGCTTTCTAATGTTTTCTACTTGTCCATCAATCATTTTATCATCTGCAACAATAGCATACTGAGTAATTGCATTTTTCTTTAGATCGATATCAAACGTAGGCGCTAATCCTAATTCAAATTCGAAAGAGAAATTTTCAGCTTCCCAATCAAATTCTTCTTGCATTCTAGGCAATGGATTTCCAAGAATATCAAGTTTTTCGTCTACTAAATACTTGTTTAGGTTTTCTTGTAAAAGTTTGTTTACTTCATCTACAAGTACTGTTTTCCCATATTGCTTTTTCACTAATCCCATTGGCACATGCCCTTTTCTAAATCCTGGAATGTTAGCGGTTTTTTTGTAGTCTACTAAAATTTTCTCCACTTTGTCACTGTAATCTTCTTTGTTGATTTCTACTGTAACAACTGCGTTTAAATCGTCTATATTATTCTTTGTTATATTCATCTTCGTTATTTGTAATATGAAAATTGGTGTGCAAAAGTACGTTTTTTTTAAAAGCCAATCAAGTTATTTAATCAATTGTGTATCAGTTTATTTTTACTGAAATTACAGAAATTTTGAAGTGTATTCTACTTGCTTGTAGATTTTACTAGATTAAAGCATCGTTCACAAAAGATTAAAGCATAAAAAAAGCACCGATTTCTCAGTGCTTCTTTATCAATATTTTTAGTTTGTTTTAGTTTGATGGAACTACGGTAACACCTGAATAGTATCCTGCTGTTACTCCTGGAACATCTGAACCATATTTTTCATTTACGACTCTAATGAATTCGTTTGCTACAATTGCATAACCTCTTGCATTAGGATGCACTCCATCTAAAGAGAATACTACCGTTGCAATTGAGTTACTAGTACCATTAAAGTAATTATTTGTATATATTTGTCCGTCTGTTGTACGTAAACCAGATACTAATTCTTCTAGTTTTACGCCCATATCAGCTACTGCTAAGTCGCTTGCTGCTGCAATTGATACAATAGCGTTGTTGTATGCAGTTCTTGCCGTTCTTACCATTTCAACTTCTGTTGAAGTTAAAACCCAGTTATCAGCTAATGGTACTCCAACACCATTTACGGATGTAGGATCTGCTGGATCAGCTAGTGTCCCAATAAATCCAGAAGATGGAAGTATAAGTAAGTCATTTACGGTTGTCATTCTGTAACTTGGTATTCCAAATCCAGTAAGGTTTGTTAAGTCTTCATCAATAATTACAACTGCGTTTTGACCTGCTGAGAATGTAATAGTACGTTGTGCTGCTTCTGCCGCTGTAATTAAACTATTCCCTACTGCAAATTGCAATCCACCATTATAGGTAGCATATGCATTGTTTACAAAAGCTGCTGTTCCCGCATCCATTGGAATTGGATTGTAAGGTACTGTTGTAAAATACGGAATTGATGTCACATCTGGCAATGTAGCTACGACACCTTTTGCTCCGTTTGCTGTTAATGCGTTTACCAAACCTTGGTATGTTGCTGCAAATAATCCTGGATCTGTTATATCCGCTGGTCCATGTGCCAATGGATTTGGATTTCCTGTTCGGTCAACTCCAATACCACCAGAAGTAGCGAATCCTAAGATATCGTTGTTTCCTATCCAAAGCGAAAAAAACGTTGGATTTAATGATGTTGCGTCTCCAATTACCGTTGCATTAGGCGTTGTTGCATGTCTGATAAAATATGGATTTGCATTTGGCAATCCTGCTAAGTTTCCATATCCTGGAAACGCCAAGTGAAACGATTTTGCTCCAGGAACTCCCATATTGTTGTATGCTTTCGCTTGCAAACTTGATAGTTCAATTGTTGAAGTAACATTTAAAGGTTCTGGACGTCCTTGACTTGCGTCTAATACTAAACGTGTTCCAAAACCAGGTAATGGACTTCCATTTAATAAAAATCCTCCAGCATTATTTACATCATCATCGTAAGATGGTTGTGTAAATTCTCCTCCGCCAGCATACGCAAATTGTTGCGCCATGATGTTTGGAAAAGAGTTTTCTTGACTACTTTTATAAACGGTTCCGTCCATGTAACCCGCCGTTAATGAGTTTCCGACAGCTACAAATGTAGAAAAGTCTGCTGATCCGTTTGTATACGCTCCGCTTTCATCAACTGGATTATCAAATTCTGGCTCACAGGCAAAAAACCCTAACGCCAATACTGCTATATATTTTATATTATTTTTCATCTTTTTTCTGCTCTTTTTTTATTATAATTTGTACGATACTCCAATTCCTGCTACTAAAGCATTCGACTTATATTCTCCTCCGAATGATAAAGGTTGTCCAGCTTCTACGAAATGATCGTAAGAGTTTTGAATTTCGTTAGAATGTACATATAATACAGACGCATCAATTGCCCATTTACTGTTAAAGCTATATGAGAAACCAGTTGTAAAGTTTACTGAATCTGGTCTTGGTGTTTCTGGCGCGAAGAATCCGTCTCTAATTGGCGATTCGTCAAAGTAAAATCCAGCTCTTACAGTTACTTTTTGAGTTGCTTCGTATTGTGCTCCAATTTTATAGATTGAAGAGTTTTTGTATGCTCTTGGATTTCTAGATAATCCTGCTGAGTTGAAGAATTGTACATCTAAAGATTCATATGCATCCCAAAATGTTCTTGTATAATCTATGGCAACTAACCATTTGTCTGCTGGTTCAAAAGCAATTCCAAACGTTAATTCTGCTGGCAATGGTAATGACGCTGTAAAGTCTCCATCTGCAAAACCAGGTGCTAATGCTGCTGGTAAGTTTTCGAAATCTGCTGTTCCATCGCCTCTTTCTACATTCATGTCAATTCGTGAACGATAGTTGAATCCGATGTTAATTTTATCTGTTGGACGAAACATTGCTCCTACAGTATATCCCCAAGCGTTGATTCCTGAAGCGTCAATAGTTACATTTGAACGTGCACCAGTTTCATCTGATAAGTTTCTAGATAAGTTTCTGTTAAAGTTTACCGCTCCTGAAACATATATTGGTCCACCACCAACACTTAATTTGTCACTAATTTTTATTGCAATTGTAGGTTGAATAAAGATTGCAGATAATTCAATATTATTTACTAAATGAGAACCTTCCCAATCTGTTGGCCATTCTACGCTACTTCCGTAAGGTGTGTATACTGCTAAACCTACAGATAACCAATCTGTAATTTTGTAAGCTCCGTATGCATAAAATGGTGTTCCTACAGGATTGTCAGCTTCTGCTTTATATCCGAATTCTCTATTTTGGTAAGATGTTTTTGAAAGTACTGCTGCGGCTCCTAGAGAAACATTAAGTTTTCCATCTAAGTATACCAAACCTGCAGGATTAAAGAATGCTGATTCAGCACTTGTTACAACTGCAACTCCTGTATGTCCCATTGCCAATTGCTTATGACCTTGTACTCCGACTCTATATCCTCCAGCATACATTACCGAAGCCGAACATGCGATGGTCAATATCAATAAAAGTTTTTTCATAATTATAAAATTGTTGATTTAAGGTTAAATTTTTGTAAAATCAGTGGTTCAAAAATAATACAAATTATTATAAACACAAGGTTTATACGAATTTATTATGCGTTCACAGTAAATTTATGCTGATTTTTAAGAATTCAAGAATCGTAAGGTTTTTTCGAAAAACTCTTTAGGATTTTCCGCATGTAACCAATGTCCCGATTTTGAAACTTCTTGAATGGTTGCTTTCGGAAAGTATTGATGAATTAACGCCTCATCTCCAACTTGAATGTATTCTGATTTGTCTCCTTTTAGGAATAATGTTTCTTTTTCATACGTAGCAACTCCTGAAAGTGCTTCCCCAATTTCTTCTACATTTTCTATTAAAACATCCAAATTTACACGCATACCAAGTGTTTTATCTAGTTTCCAATATAAATTTTTAAGCAAAAATTGACGCGTTCCAAAATCAGGCACAAACTTTTTCATAACATCTTCCGCATCACTTCTACTTGCCAACATTTCTTCTTGAATAGCTGATAAACCTGCTAATATTTGTTCGTGATGAGTTGGATAAAATTTTGGACCAATGTCTACAATAACTAATTTATCTAGCATTTCCGGATTGTTCACAGCAAATAACATCGCCGTTTTTCCGCCCATAGAATGTCCGATAAGCGAAATAGTGTCCAACTTGTGATGCTCGCAGTAACGTTTTAAATCTTCCGTAAGGACATCATAGTTAAATTCATCCGAATGAAAACTTCGTCCATGATTTCGTTGATCTATTAAATGTACTTGAAAACCTTCCTTGGCAAATTTCTTTCCGAGTGTTTTCCAGTTATCTGACATTCCTAAAAAACCATGCAATATGAGTAATGGTTTTCCAGTTTCTCCTAGTATGTTTGAATGCAAAATCATTGCTTCAGCTTTTTTAGATACATATTTACTACATTGTCAACTCCTAAATATAACGATTCTGCAATTAATGCATGTCCAATAGAAACTTCTAATAATCCTGGAATTTCTTTCGCAAAAAATTCAATATTTTCCAAGCTTAAATCGTGTCCTGCATTAACTCCAATTTCCAATTCGTTGGAACGAACTGCACAATCTATATACGATTGAATTGCTTTTTTGTTGCCCAAACTGTATTGGTGCGCAAATTCTTCGGTGTATAATTCAATACGATCTGCGCCTACTTCTTTTGCGCCATCAATCATTGCAAGATCAGGATCTACGAAGATAGACGTACGAATTCCGTTCTTTTTAAATTCTGAAATCACTTCCGTGAGAAAGTCCTTGTGTTGTATCGTATTCCAGCCTGCGTTTGATGTTATTGCATCAATTGAATCTGGCACTAATGTTACTTGCATAGGCTTTACTTCCAACACTAAATCCATGAATTTACGAATCGGATTTCCTTCTATATTATATTCTGTATGTACAATTGATTTTAAATCGCGTGCATCTTGATAGCGAATATGTCGCTCGTCTGGTCGTGGATGAATTGTGATTCCTTGCGCACCATAATTTTGCACATCTTTGGCAAATTTTACCAAATTAGGAACATCGCCACCTCTAGCGTTTCGTAATGTGGCAATTTTATTTATGTTCACACTGAGTTTCGTTGTCATTGCGTTTATTTTATATCTGAGCACAAAAATACAAAGTTAGCATGCTAAGAAGTAGTTATTTTTAATTAATTTGCACCCACAAATATTTTGTTCTATGAATATTGCCCCATACATTCTAAATGACGTAACTCCATTATCTGTAAATGATCTTGTGAAAGAGGCGCAATTGGTATTTAATCAACTCACCTTTTCGCACATTCCTATCACGCAAGATGGTGCCTATTTGGGTTGCTTATCTGAGACAGATTCACATTGTTTTGATTCCGACACTCCAATTAAAGAGTATCGATATGCGTTGGAACAGTTTTTTGTGAGACAACAAACAAATTGGATTGATGTATTGGAAGCCTTTGCGCAAAATTCATCAAACGTAATGCCTATTTTGAATGAGCAGAATGAGTATATAGGATATTACGAACTAAATGATATTATTAGTGTTTTTAACAATACTCCATTTTTACACGAACTCGGAAGTGTTTTAGTGGTTGAAAAAGGTGTGAAAGATTATTCATTTAGTGAAATAAGTCAAATAGTAGAATCGAATAATGCTCGCTTGTTAGGCGCGTTTATTTCGAAAGCAGAAAACGATTTAATACAAGTTACAATAAAGCTCAATAATGGTGGCTTGAATGATATTGTACAATCGTTCAGAAGGTATAGTTATAATATTGTGTCTGAATTTGCGGAAGATTCTTATATCCAAAATTTAAAAGAACGTTCGGAATACTTAAATAAATATCTCAATATCTAAGTTATGAAAGTTGGTATTTACGGTCAATTTTACCATAAAGATTCTGGCGAATACATTACATATTTGCTAGACAATTTACAGCAGCTTGGTGTAGAAATTTACATTGAGAAGCAATATTTTGCTATTTTCTCATCTAAAGTAAAAGTTACAAAAACGTATAAAACATTTGAATCCTATGCCGATTTAGATGAATCTTTCGATTTATTTTTTAGTATTGGTGGCGATGGAACTATTTTGAGAACCATCACGCTTGTGCAAGATTTGAATATTCCAATTTTAGGAATCAACACAGGAAGACTTGGTTTTTTGGCAACGATTCAGAAAGAAGAAATAAAAAATGCCATTTCTAAAATCATCAAAAAAGAATTTACAGTCATTGAAAGAAGCGTGTTAGCAATTGAAACTTCGCCCGTAAATGAAGATATTCTTGCGATGAATTTTGCTTTGAATGAAGTTACGGTTGCCCGAAAAGATACAACGTCGATGATTACCGTAAAAACACATTTAAACGATGAATATTTAAACTCGTATTGGGCAGACGGATTGATTGTAGCAACACCAACAGGTTCTACCGGATATTCATTAAGTTGCGGCGGACCCGTTATTACACCTAATAATAATAGTTTTGTATTAACACCAATAGCGCCGCACAATTTAAACGCAAGACCTTTAGTAATTCCCGATCATACAACCATACAATTAGAGGTTTCTGGAAGAGAAGATAAACATCTTATTTCGTTAGATTCCAGAATTGCTACAGTTGATATTAATAGCATCATAACTATAAAAAAAGCTCCTTTTACTGTAAAATTAGTAGAACTAGAAGGGCAAAGTTTCTTAAAGACGCTTCGTAAAAAGCTTCTTTGGGGAGAAGATAAACGAAATTAAAAGCAATAAAACCCTGCAAATTATGTTTAAAAGCCATAGGATTATTTTATGAATTGCCTATAACAAAATAGAATACTATATTTGCAAACTTTTGATACTTATGAAAAGATTAGTTTTATTGTTGGTCGCTTTTACTTTAGCCCAAACCGCAAACGCACAACTCCATGAAATTGGAGCGTATGTTGGGTACAGTAATTTTATTGGTGATGTAGGATCAACACAATACATTAATCCAAACCATTTAGCGTACGGAGCTATTTATAAATGGAATAGAAGTGCGAGACATTCCTTTAGAGCATCTATCACACGAACGCTTTTAGAAGGCAAGGATATAAAATCAGATGATCCGTCAAGGCAATTTAGAGGATTAGAGTTTACAAATACAATTACGGAGCTATCATTAGGAATAGAATTTACGTTTTGGGATTTCAATTTACATAACATAGATCCGCAATCAACACCATATATATATACAGGAATTTCATATTTCAGTTATGACACCTTATTTTTGGACGATGGAAACATAATTCCGTATGGAGATGACGCCGCTTTTGCCATTCCGATGGTACTTGGATACAAAGCAACTATTTCAGAAAAAATGATTATAGCTTTTGAGATTGGCGCTCGGTATACTTTTACAGATGATTTGGATGGAAGTAACCCTGTAAATGATAAAGAAGATTTCGACAATTTAAAGTTCGGAAACATAAATAGTAATGATTGGTATATGTTTACGGGAATTACCCTAACATATACTTTTGGAAAAAAACCCTGCTACTGTTACTAATGTAACAAGCACGAACACAAATGAGTTTAGCTAATAAAATACAGAAAGACTTTTTGCCGAAACATTTAGCCATTATTATGGATGGAAATGGTCGTTGGGCAAAACTAAAAGGGAGACTTCGTGTATTTGGTCATGAAAGCGGAACTAAGTCAGTAAAGCAAACCGTAGAAACATGTGCCGAACTCGGTATACAATATCTTACTTTATATGCATTTTCCACCGAAAACTGGAATCGCCCAAAACTAGAAGTAGATGCCTTGATGCGATTGTTAGTTTCTTCCTTGAAAAAAGAACTAAAATTACTTCTTAAAAACAACATTAAACTTCAAGCAATTGGCAACTTAGATACGCTTCCAAAAAAGGCGAAAAAGGAGTTATTTGAAGTTATGGAAAAGACAAAAGATAATACACGCATGACACTGACACTAGCACTTAGCTATGGTTCTAGGGAAGAAATAAAAAATGCTGTTAAAGAAATCTGTCATAAAGTTAAAAATAATATAATTTTATTGGAATCTATTGATGAATCCATTATTAATCAGCATCTTTACACGCAAAATTTACCCGATGTAGATTTACTTATACGCACCAGTGGTGAACATCGTATAAGTAATTTTTTGTTATGGCAAATAGCATATGCTGAATTATACTTCACAAATGTACTATGGCCAGATTTTAGCAAAGAGCACTTATATGAAGCGTTGATTAATTATCAAAATAGAGAACGAAGATTTGGAAAAACAAGCGAACAAATTAATTAGAATTTTAATGCAAAAGAAGTACCTAAAATCATTATTACTAGTAGTATTACTGTTTTGCAGTATCACCACACATGCACAAGAAACTACTTTTGATAAAGGAAAGAAATATGTAATTGGAGGCATTAAAGTTACTGGATTAAAAAGTTACAACGAACAAACCGTTGTAACCTACACACAATTGCGTGAAGGACAAGAAATCTTAATTCCTGGAGAGGAAATTAGTGCCGTTATTAAAAAACTTTGGGGATTGGAACTTTTTAGTGATATCAACTTTTATATTGCTCGTGTAGAAGGTAACACCGTTTTCTTAGAATTAGACATTCAAGAATTACCAACATTGTCAGATGTAGAAGTACGCGGCTTGAAAGAAAGCAAAGCGGCAACTATTATCAAAGAATCGAAACTTAAAAAAGGGAAGAAAGTTACCGAAAGTTTCTTGGCAGACACAAAAAACTTTATCCAAAACAAATATAAAAAGTTAGGATATTACAGCACAAAAGTAGACATGACTACAGTTGCTGATACGACGAACAATGCAAAAAACTCAATGAAAATCATTGTGAATGTTGATCGTGGCAAAAAAGTGAAAATTAAAAATATCAACTTTACTGGAAACGAAAAATTTAGTGATAAAAAGCTTCGTAGAGCAATGAGTAACACAAAAGAGAAATTTCTGTTTCGTGTATTCAAAGCTTCAAAACTTATTCCGGAAGACTACAAAGCAGATTTAGCTTCTATTATTGAAAAATATAAAGAAAGCGGATATCGTGATGCGCGTATTACAAAAGATACGATCACTTGGAATGAAGACAATACTTTAAATGTTGACATAGCTTTAGAAGAAGGAAAAAAATACTACTTCGGAGATATTACATTCTTAGGAAACGCTGCATATACAGATAGAGATTTAAACCGATTGTTAGGAATCAATAAAGGAGATACTTATAATGGTGTTTTACTAGAAAAGCGTATTGCTGATGAAACTGATCCTGATGCAGCCGACTTAACAAACTTATATCAAAACAACGGGTATTTATTCTCTAACATTAACCCAGTTGAGGTTTCTGCGAAAAATGATACCATCGACTTCGAAATTCGTATCATTGAAGGAAAACCTGCGTATTTTAACAACATTTCAGTAGTTGGAAACGAAAAAACAAACGATCACGTAATCTATCGTGAGATTCGTACGAAGCCGGGAGAATTATATAGTAAAGACAAAATCATTCGTACCATTCGTGAATTAGGTCAGTTAGGATTCTTTGATGCAGAGCAAATTAAGCCAGAAATCAAAAATCCAGATCCAAATAGCGGAACTGTTGATGTTGAATACAGTTTAGCCGAACGCGGCGGAAGTCAAATAGAACTACAAGGTGGTTATGGTGGCGGTGGATTCATCGGAACTTTAGGATTATCGTTCAATAACTTCTCTATCAGAAACCTATTTAAAGGTGACGCATACAAACCACTTCCAACTGGAGATGGACAAAAATTAGCATTACGTGCGCAGGCAAGTAGATTTTTCCAAACATTTAGTTTCTCGTTTACGGAACCGTGGTTAGGAGGAAAAAAACCTGTCCAGTTTACAACATCATTATCACATACGGTTCAGTTTTTATTCAATCCACAAACAAACAATGCTGACAAAGACCGACGTTTCTTAATTACAGGATTATCCGTAGGATTGGCAAAACGTTTAGCAGAACCAGATGATTATTTCGTATTGTCGCAAGCATTAAGCTTTCAACATTATAACTTAAAAAATTACAACACAGGATTATTTACATTTGGTAATGGATTCTCAAACAACTTCTCATACACAGTTGCATTGAGCAGAAACTCATCAGGTCCAAACCCAATATATCCAATGTCTGGATCAGAATTCTCTATAAGTGCAAAAATAACGCCTCCATATTCTTTATTCAACAATGTAGATTACGGAGAGTTAGGAAACCAAAACGACTATCAATTAAGAGATGCCAATGGTAACTTCTTAAATGCAAACGCAAATCAACCAGGACAACCTGCAAACTTAGGGCCAACTTTAGAGCCAGGAGAAGTTTCTATCACAGATCAAGCGAAAGTAGATCAAGAAAAATTCAAGTGGTTAGAATTTTACAAAGTCAAATTCAAAGGAGCTTGGTATCAAAGTATTTCAGGAAAATTAGTGCTAAAAACAGAAGCGAATTTTGGTTTCTTAGGAGCGTATGACAATGATAGAGGAATCATTCCATTTGAAAGATTCTTCGTCGGTGGAGACGGATTAGGAAACTATAGTTTAGATGGTAGAGAAGCCATTGCATTACGTGGATATCCAAATCAAGCACTATCTGATGTAGATGGAGGTACTATTTACAATAAATTTTCGTTAGAGTTACGTTATCCGATAACTTTGAAACAAACGGCATCTATTTATGTACTATCATTCTTAGAAGCTGGTGGATCATTTAATTCGTTTAAAGAATATAGTCCATTTGATCTAAATCGCTCTGCTGGTGCAGGATTACGTATATTTATGCCAGCATTCGGATTATTAGGTATTGATTTTGGATACGGATTTGATCCAATTCCAGGGACAACACAACGAAATGGATGGGAAACTCATTTCATAATCGGACAACAATTTTAAGTCATTTTAAATTTTGGCACGATATTTTCTATTAACAAACCAACAGATATGAAAACTAAAGTTCTTTTTTTATTAACAGTGCTTCTAACACTATCTACCGTAAACGCGCAACGTGTAACTGGTGCAAAAGTAGGCTACATTGATATGGAATACATTTTAGAAAATGTAACTGCATACAAAGAAGCAAACACACAACTAGAAGCAAAAGCGCAACGCTGGAAAGGCGAAATTCAGAAAAAGCAAAACACTATAGATCAAATGAAAAAAAATCTAAGTGCAGAACGTGTTTTACTTACCAAAGAATTAGTTGACGAGCGTGTAGAAGAAGTAGAAATCTTAGAGCAGGAATTACAAACGTATCAGCAAGACCGTTTTGGTCCTTATGGAAGTTTGATGGTACAACGTCAGAATATGGTAAAACCTATTCAAGACCAAGTATTAAATGCTGTTCAAGATATTGCAAAAAAGAGACGTTACGATTTCATATTTGACAAATCAGCTGATGTAGTAATGCTTTTTTCTTCGAAGAAATTCGATATAAGTGATCTTGTATTACGCACAATTAATAGAGATGTAAAACGAGAAGGTAGAGCTGCTCAACTTAAGGAAGCAAGTGAAAAATCTAAATTTGACGATGAAGATAAAGAACCAAATCCTGAAATAGAAGCTAGAAAAAAAGAGCGAGAAGAAGCTGTAGCAGAAAAAGAGGAAGCTGCTGCTGCCAAAAAAGAAGAACGTCAGAAACTATTAGACGAACG
This sequence comes from Kordia antarctica, assembly GCF_009901525.1. NCBI lineage: Bacteria > Pseudomonadati > Bacteroidota > Flavobacteriia > Flavobacteriales > Flavobacteriaceae > Kordia > Kordia antarctica. Next base: position 4,187,628 of record NZ_CP019288.1, on the reverse strand, counting down.
AAAAAAAACACGAGAAGAAGAACGTGAAGCTAAAAAGAAAGCGTACGAAGAAAAGCGTCAAAAGCTAATTGAAGCACGTGAAGCTAAAAAGAAAGAAGCGGAAGAAAAACGTAAAAAGCGAGAAGAAGACAAGAAAAAGAAAGAAGAAGCTCGTAAAAAAGAACAAGAAGAAAAAAGTAGCGGCGGTGCCGGAAATGGAAAATAACAACAATTAATATAAATAACACTTAAAGTAAATAATTGAAAATCATGAAACAGACGAAAAAGCTAATTGCTATTGCAATATTATTTTTTGGAGTAGTAAGTTTAACTAATGCACAGACAAAAGTTGCTCACATCAACACGCAAGAACTAATTAGTTCAATGCCTGAAATGAAATCAGCAAAGACAGAATTTGACAAATTACAACAATCATTAGGAGCAGATATTCAAGCTTCAGTTACTGAATACAGAAATAAATTAACACAGTATACGAACGAAGCTCCAACAAAAACGGCTACTGAAAACGAAATCAGAAAAAAAGAATTAGCTGAATTAGAAGCTAGAATTCAAGAAGCACAAGCTGCAGCTCAAAAAACAGCTGAAGATAAGTATATCGCTTTAACGAAGCCTATCCAAGATAAAGCATTAGCTGCCATTCAAAAAGTAGCAAGAGCAGAAGGATTTGCATATGTATTAGACGAAACTCCAGGTTCAGGTTTATTACTTGCTGACGGAACTAACTTAATGGCTTCTGTAAAGAAAGAATTAGGAATTCAGTAACTAACACTTACTATATTTCATAAAAAAACCGCTACTTGGCGGTTTTTTTATGCTTTAATTTTAAAAATAAATTAATCATAATATTCAATCAATTCCCAAATGTAATTTTCTCTATAAAAATGATACTTAGTTCCTGCCATCATAATATGCGGAATTTTATACATCACATCCGTAGATGGCACTATCAATTTTGAACAATTTCGCACTTCCAAAAACTTCAAATTAGTAAGCTTAAACAAAAAATCTATTGAAGTCAAATTGTTAGCTTTATTGATATCTATTTCCGAAATGTTATCATTCTCTAAATTACCTTCTATTACATACAAATCATTACAATTTCGAATGCGAAGGTGTTCAATAGCATCAAAAGTAAATACCCAAGAAACATCTTTTAAATTTTGAACTCTATCAAGATATAATCCTTTTAAAGAAAGGTTCGGAAAAGTAGTTTCCACACTATCCAATTCAATAGCGTATAACCTCAGTTCTTCTAAATTTTTTAACTTATTTAAATGGCGAAGATTTGTAATTTTTGTAGTTCGATTGTGAAGTGCCCAACTATTAATTTCCAAATATTGAATTGATACAGGAAGATATGAAGGAACTTCGGTAATACTATAAATATTTGCCAACGTTAACTTATTAAGTCTGGATAAATGCTTAATCGCTTTCAAATAATTGGTGCCGTAATTTTTTCTAAATGTAATTCCGTGATCAACTTTCAACTCTTTAATCCTATTATTTTTGGCGAATTTTGGAAACCGAATCAAATTTGGTGTTCCTTGAATAAAAAGTCGCTCAATAGCTATATTTTCAGAAAACGCATCCATACGTTCTAAATTTTTAGCATCTGAAATATACAATGATTGTAAAGAATCTAATTGTATGTTATTTGGCGAAATTTCTTTTCCTAAGTAACTGTGAATACTCAGTGATTTCAAATTTGGAAAATATACTAAATCAGACAAATCATTTGCAATAGTAATTGTTAATGATTCTGTATGAACAAAATTTTTAAACTCAACAGGAATTTTAGGAAGTTGAATAATTAAATTGAGGTTTCTCATATCTTTTAACAACGCTACACGCGATAAATTCGTTGTAGAATCAATAATAATAACATCGAATATTCCATCATTTAAGTTTTCATATCTTGGACCAGGTTGCGCATTTAAAATTGTTCCGACACATAACAAAACTGTTATTAACACATATCTCTTCATCACTTCTATTAATTTATTGATGAAGTTACTATTTCTACTATAAACTACATATACAAAATGAGTGTAGTTCCGTTTTCAATTAGGCAACAGCCAAAAAACATCAAATCATTAAAACTCCAGTATATTTTTACTTATTTTTACAATTAAATGAGTTCACTATGAACAATTCTCCGATTGGTATATTTGATTCAGGCGTTGGCGGCACTTCAATTTGGCGAGAAATTCACAAACTGTTGCCGCACGAAAACACGATCTATTTAGCAGATAGTAAAAATGCGCCGTACGGACCAAAAGGGAAAGACAGAATTACCGAACTCAGCATAAAAAACACAGAATTACTTCTGGAAAAAGGTTGCAAACTAATTGTAGTCGCTTGCAATACCGCTACTACAAATGCTATAAAATACCTCAGAGAAAACTACGATGTTCCGTTTATAGGAATTGAACCTGCTATTAAACCTGCCGCTTTACAGACGAAATCCAAAGCGATTGGAATTTTGGCAACAAAAGGAACGTTGTCGAGCGAATTGTTTCACAAAACGACGGATTTATACACCAATGGCATTAAAATCATTGAACAAGTTGGTGAAGGATTAGTTCCATTAATTGAAAATGGCGAAATTGATACGCCTGAAATGGAAAATTTATTGAAAATATATTTAAAACCTATGCTAGAAGCAAATATTGACTATCTCGTTTTAGGTTGCAGTCACTATCCGTATTTAATTCCAAAATTAAAAACCTTACTTCCAAAACATGTAACGATTATCGATTCTGGAATTGCAGTTGCCAAACAAACTGCTTCTATTTTAGAATCACTTAACTTGTCTACGCAAGAAAAAACAAGTGGTGATTGCCTTTTCTACAGCAATGGAAATCCTGAAATTTTGAATGAAATTTTACAGGATGATTTTTTGGTGGAAGGTTTGGTGTTTTGATGGATAATTTACCAAGCAAATGACGAAATGGAATCAAAATTGAATCCGCCAAGATAGAATTAAGAAAAAAAATATTAATAATATATATGACAAATGGCATTTTTTATTCATTATTCTAATAAGTATATCGACTTTAAAGATTCTACAACATTTAATTGCAATAATAGTATTCCTTGTTTATGTCATCTTCTTTATTTTAAAGAAATGAGCTCTTCTTTATGGTATCCAAGGGGAAATGATAAAATGATTAAAGTAAAGAATTTACAGCATTTATTAACGGAAATTATTTGGTGTACTGGAGACACTTTGGAAAATGACGTATTCAATATTTATGAGTCTTTATTGTCAAACTTTGGGTTTAAACTTTTAAAAGAGGAATTCCATAATGAAAAATTCAATGCAGAATTAATTGATAAAGTTGAGGAAGAAATTGAGCTTTTAAGAAATGAAGCTTTAGGACAAATACCAATAGATTATCCAGAAGTCAATATTTCTGACCACTATGATGACGAATTAGATAGTTGGGATATTGAAACTGATGGAACTTGGCAAGATAATATTGATTAATAAACAAGAAAAACGATTTACCAACAAAGTACTTTGCTAAACCACGCAACTAATAATACACGTACTTATATCGAAACAAACATTTATGATAAAACACAATTTAATCGTCTCCTTTATACCAACCCGAATACTTCACATAATTATCCGCAATCCGATTGATTTCTCCCGAAATTAATTCCTCGCTAATATCTTTCACCTTTTTCGCGGGAACGCCTGCATAAATACTGCCCGATTTTACATGTGTATTTTTAGTCACAACAGCTCCAGCGGCAATAATACTGTTACTTTCCACTACGCAATCGTCCATGACAATACTTCCCATTCCGATCAATACATTATCATGAATTGTACAACCATGCACAATTGCATTATGTCCGATAGAAACATTATTTCCAATCGTTGTTGGTGATTTTTGATACGTAGCATGAATTACTGCGCCATCTTGCACATTTACCTTATTGCCCATTTTAATGAAATGCACATCGCCACGCAACACTGCATTGTACCAAATACTACATTGATTTCCCATACTGACTTCGCCAATAATAGTAGCGTTTTCAGCAATGAAACAATCGGTTCCGAATTTTGGGTGTTTGTTGTTTAGTGGTTTTATCATTTTTTTGGGCTTTGGGTTTTGGGTCTTCAATATAACGTGAAATCATCTAAACATAGGACACTGAATTTATCGAAGTGTTGCTCTTTTTTTGTGGATTTGGGGATTTGTTTATTTGTTTTTTCGTGATTTTTTTTTCGTGATTTTTTTCACTTTTCACAATAACCTTTTGAATCGTCATTGCGAAAGTTTTGAAAAAACTTGTGGCAATCTGCTTCTCGACTAACAGATTACTTCACTTTCGTTCGTAATGACGTAAATCATTTTTTAATTTAAAATTTAGCATTCAACATTTACAATTTCATATTATTTAAAATACGACAACAAATTCGCTTTCTTAGTCGAGGAAACCATCACTTCTTTTCCATTGCTCAATACAACGCTTCCGCCTTTTCCTTTTTTGTATTTTACAACTTCGTTTACATTTACTAAGAACGATTTATGAACACGTGCAAAAGGATATTTTTCTAAGATATCTTCAAAATGTTTCAAGGTTTTACTCACTACAATTTTAGAATTGTTAATGTAGATTTCCGTGTAATTATCATCTGCTTTGCAATAAATAATTTCGGCAACATTCAACACTTGAAAACCATCTTGTTGCGGAATGGTAATTTTGCCATTAATCATTTCAATATTCGTAGCCGTTACATTCTCTTCCAAACGTTCTTCTTTACTTTTTACAGCAATTACATGATCTACGGCTTTGATTAATTCGTCAATCGAAATTGGTTTTAATAAATAATACGACGCATGACTGTTTAATGCTTCAATCGCATAATGATCGTACGCAGTGACAAAAATGGTTTCAAATGAACGATCACCTACTTTTTCCAACAAATCAAAAGCATTTCCAAAAGGCATTTCTACATCTAAAAAAACCAAATCCAACTCGTTGTTTCGGATCAAAATAAGCGCATCATCAATATTAGAAGCTTCACCAATAACATGTACATTTGGACAGTATTTTGCAAGATATTTTTTGAGAATTTCTCTGCTTATTTCTTCGTCTTCAACAATAATAGTTTGTAGTTGCATTTAGTCTTTTTTAAGCGTTAATATTACTTTAGTTCCGTGTCCGTCTTCGGAAACATCCGCGATAGAAACATCCACTTTATCTTTATACATATCATTTAAAATGGCAATCCGTTTTTTGATATTTCCCATTCCTTTCGATTTTTGACGCAGTTGGTTTTTCGTCTTTAATTCCATCGAACGTTTTCTGCCAATTCCGTCATCTTCAATACTAATTTCAAGCATTTCATCGGTCTTTGCCGAAATGGAAATGCGCAGGTATCCTTTTTCTTTTTTATAACGCAACCCGTGCCAAATAGCGTTTTCAATATACGGTTGCAATAACATTGGCGGAATTTGAAAGTCAGAAACATTCAAGCTTTCGTCAACGTTTATTTCATACTCAAATTTATCTTGAAAACGCATATGTTCCAATCGCACATACAATTCAAGCAATTCCAATTCTTTTGATAATGGAATAAAATCTTCATCCGAATTTTCCAAAACGGAACGCATCAACGTAGAAAACTCCGATAAATACCGATTTGCATTGCGTTCATCATTAATTGCAATATAATTATTTACAGAATTTAACGCATTGAAAATAAAGTGCGGATTCATCTGTGTTCGCAATGATTTTAGTGCTAATAAATTGTTTGCCAACTTTTGCTGTTTGCTATTTCGATATAACAGATAAATGGTAAATACCAACAACGTCATTCCAAAAATCAACGAATAAATAGTGTATTTCTGTCGCGTATTGCTTTCCTCGATCAATCCTTGTTCGCGCAAATAGTTTTCGTTTCTAGAACGTTCAATCACACGATCAGCTTCTAAACTTAAAATTCGAATTTGATTTTCTTGAATTCTTTTGGTGAATCGACTTGCTTGTGAAATTTCCTGTTCTTTTACCAAAACCAATTCGTTGACCAATTGCACATATTCTTCAAATGCTTGCTTTGCTTTCTCAAAAGCACCAAGTGATTCGTAGGTTTCCGAAATTTTTCGTGTGGCATCTTTTTCTACAATTAAATCTCCTTTTGTGTTTGCTTCTGAGATACTTTTTTCGAAATATGGAATGGCTTCATCATATTTTTCTTGGAGTAAGAAGGCATTTCCAATTTTATAATTAATTTTTTGCGAAGTAATTGTGGTAGAATCTTTTAGAAGTCCAGAAATTTCTTTTTCCTCAACGCCAGATTTCTTTAAATCAACCAAATTTTGCTTCCGCAATTCAATTTCTTTATCATATGAATTTGTAGCATTGTAAAAGTCGGCTACTCTATTCTGTTCAACAATGGCGCGATTTACATTTTCTTCAGAAGCTAAATTCAATGAGTTTAAAAACAATCCGTTTGCAATTTTCACATCTCCTTTTGCGGCATAATTATCCGCAATTTTAGAGTTTAAATCTGTAATTTTTGGTGTGATTAAATCTTCTTTTGCAATTGCCAATGCTTTGTTATAATATTCTAATGCTTTATCGTACTTTTTTAATGCTTTGTGTGCATCTCCCAAACTTTCATATGACGTTGTTTGCTGATATCTTGATAAGTTGTTTCGTAGAATCGTAGTAAAAGAAACAATCGCTTCTTCGTATTCTTTATTGAGTAATTGTGTGGTTCCGAGTGAAATCCATAAGCGACTTGTGCTATACATTTCTAGTGCAATTTTGTAATTGCTTATTGCCAAATCGTACTGTTTCCAATACGCATAAATATCGCCGAGAATTGTATAGGAATCTGAAAGTTGCTTTTGATCGTTGTTATCGTATAAATTTTCTAATGCTTTTTCTATGTATTCAATACTTTTATCAATGTCCTTTTTTTTGAATAGTACAGCAGAATCTAATAAAACTTTATGACGTTTAAAGTTGGTTACGCGCTCTTGTTTTTTCGTTTCTAAATCTTGTGCATCAAATCCATCAACCAATACAAGCAAAGGTTCTCCGTCGGAAATGGTATGAAACTCTTGTCCAAAACTCGGATGTTCTATGACTAATTGGTCGCCAATTCGCGTACGAATGGTAAATCGTCCAAACGCATTTGTTTTCACAACTTCTCCGCCAACAACACGAATGGTGGCATCTGACACAGGAGTTCTATCGGTTTTTCCTCTAATTTCTCCTCGCACTGTAAAAACAGCTCTGGATATTTTTTTCGCTTCATCAGAATCGTTTTGCGCAACACTTTCTTGAAACGAAACCAAGCATAGGAATAGAAATAGAGATAGCAGTTTTGTCATTTTCTTTTTCATTAAGAATGATAAACTTACGCACTTTCGGCGATATACTAAAATGTCACCTTTGCAAAAACCATCATTTTAGGTGTTTTTACTGTAATTTTTCTATGCTTTGCTCAGCTAATCTTCCGTTTTACTCATTGAGAAACGCAGTTTACTCATTCCCTATTTTTTACGAATTTCTTTGCAGGTATTTTTAAGCAAAATTAAAAACATCATGAAGAAAATAAATTTAATCCTGTGCTTATTTATTACCCAGATTATTTTTGCACAACACAAAGGAAATTACGATCAACAAATTTCCAGGCAAAATGTAAAGTCAACAGCTTACGGAAATGCGCAACGTTATGGGAATCCAACATCTAATCCGGCGCGAAATGTGAATCCGAGTGCTAACATTACATTAGATGTACATGCGTTGTACAACGCTAAAGCAACTTCGTACACAGCAATTTTTAATATTTCTCAGATTGGAAAAACAGCCGACGACGCCAATAATTTAGTTAATGAACGAATTGATAATGTTCGAAAACAATTGCTTTCCATCGGAATTAAAAAAGAAGATATTGCTATTGATGTGATTTCGTTTGTGCCAGTATATGAAATTGAAGTGCAGAAAAAACTGTTTAGTACAAAATATAATGAAGTTCCCAAAGGTTTTGAGTTGCAACAGAATATTCACATTCAATTTACCAAAACACAACAATTTGAAAAGGTTTTAGCCGCATGTGCTTCTAACGAAATTTACAACTTAGTGAAAGTTGATTATTTTATTGAAAATATTAGAGAAGTGTATAAAAAGTTGCAAAATTCTTTAGTCGAATTGATTAAAGAAAAGAAAGAATATTATAAGCTTTTAGGATTTGATTTAGCAGATTACAATGCAATTATGGCGGATGATAAGTATTGTTATTTCCCAAAAGATTTCTACAAAAACTACCAAGCATTCAATAGTGTTTCTTTAGAAGCTTTACAGAAGAATAAAGGCGTGACCAAAGCAAAAAAGCAAACCTCATATTATTACCAACCAATTTCATATGAGAATTACGACATCGTACTAAATGCTGCAATTTTAGAACCTGTAATTCAAGTTGGAATGCAGATTAAATTGGTGTATTCGCCAAAACCAAAAGAACAGAAACAAGCTCCAAAAACAGAAATAAAAACGGAACATAAATATTATGTGATTTCTCCAGACGGAAAGATTGACGTAAAAGAATTAAACACAAATAAATAGTACGGTATGAAAAAGTATATTATTAGTACAATCTTAATTATTTGTTGTCACTTTTTTGTGATCGCGCAAAGCGAAAAAAATTTTATTGATCAAAATTATATAGAAATTACAGGAACTGCTGAAACGCTCGTAACTCCTAATGAAATTTATATTGCAATTACGCTGACAGAGAAAAATCATAAGAAAACAATTGAAGAACAAGAACAATTGCTACTTGCAAATTTGAAGAGTTTGGGTGTTGATACCGATAAAGAATTGTCAGTTTCAAACTTTGAGGGAATTTATACAAAACGATTTTTAAAACGTAACGAAGTAGAGAAAGTAAAGAAATATCAATTGATTGTTCATGATGGCAAGACACTTTCTAAAACGTATTTAGTGTTAGATCAATTGAATATTACGAATGTAAACATTACAAAAGTAAGTCATTCTGATCTTGAAAAAATTCGTAGAGAAACAAAGATTAAATCGCTCATTGTTGCCAAACAAAAAGCTACAGAATATGCCGAAGCAATTGACCAAGAAATCGGCAAAGCGTTGTTTATAAAAGAAGTTGACCAAAATTCGTATGCGCAAATAAATGTAAGAGGCATGAATACTTCGAATGCCTATTTTGACAACAACTCATTATCAAAAATAGAAGATTTAACGTTTCAAAAGATTAGCATAACCGCCACTGTTTTAACCAAATTTGAATTAAAAACTAAAAAAGAATAACAGATGAAAACACTACATGTATTTTTAGTAAGCACACTGTTTTTAACAATGGCTTGCAAAGGAAACTCAAAAGCTGACACCGCATTATTGAGTGAAACAGAAACCGAAATTGTTGCAGAAGCTACAGTTTTAGAAACAAAAAAGCAACACACTATTAAAGTTGCGTTGTTGTTAGACACGAGTAATAGTATGGACGGATTGATTCATCAAGCGAAAGCGCAATTATGGGAAATTATTAATGAATTGTCATACGCAAAATGCGACGGCGAGAAACCAAGTTTGGAAATTGCTTTGTATGAATACGGAAATGATAATTTAGCCTCTGAAGAAGGCTATATACGACAAGTGTTAGGTTTTAGTAACGATTTGGATGAAATCTCTGAGAAATTATTTTCGCTCACTACACGTGGCGGAAGTGAGTTTTGCGGACACGTGATTCAGACTTCGCTAGATCAATTGAATTGGGGAAGCAACCCAAAAGATTTGAAACTCCTTTTTATTGCAGGAAACGAACCGTTTACACAAGGAACTGTAAGTTATAGAGATGCCATTACAAATGCTACCGAAAAAGATGTTGTGATTAATACTATTTTTTGCGGAAACTACGAACAAGGAATCTCTGGTATGTGGAAAGATGGCGCTATGATTGGAAAAGGCGATTATATGACGATTGCGCATAACAGAAATATTGTATATGTAAAAACGCCGTACGATCAGAAAATTATGGAATATAATACACGTTTGAACAAAACGTATATTGCATACGGAAGACAAGGACAGTATAAAATGATGAATCAATCAACACAGGATTTTAATGCAAATTCTATTAATGAAGAAATTGCAGTTGATAGAGCAGTTTCTAAAAGTTCCAGTTTTTATACAAATTCTTCTTGGGATTTGGTAGACGGAATTGCCAACGATTCTGTAAAGGTTGAAGAGTTAAAGAAAGATGAATTGCCAACAGAACTAAAAGGAAAATCGAAAGAAGAAATTTTAGCATATGTAGCAACGCAACAAAAAGAACGCAAAGAGATTCAGGCAAAAATTCGTGAATTGGATGCAAAACGTAAATTACATATTGCTTCTAAAACGAACAACGCTTCTAAAACTGATTTGGAAAGTGCCATGATTAAAGCAATTAAAACGCAAGCGGCGCGTAAGAATTATGTATGGTAAGTTTAGATTGCTTCGCTTTTAGAAGTTAGATCGCTTGCGCTGTTAGATTTTAGACTTCGCAGAAATCGTTATATAATTATGCAATTATTTTAAAAAAGAAATCAGAGGCTGTCTGAAAAGCAGTCATTGCGAATGCAATGAAGCAATCTGTCAAATTTAAGTTATTGACTTACAGATTACTTCGAAATGAAAAATTTCTCGTAATGACGTTGCTTAAACCTTTTCAGACAGTCTCTTTTAATCGAATACTAATACAACAAATCTTAGATCACGCTATTCAGCGGGATTAATTCAATTTACAATTTTAAGTGCGTCTTTTTAGACTTCTTAAAATTGAGTTTCATTAAAAATAAAACGGCTTGCTATAATTTGCAAGCCGTTTTTATATGTTGTTTTGTGTGTTTTGAATTATTGATTAATTCCAGGACAGTTACAATCGTAAGGATCTCTTCTGTTTCCAAAATTGTACCCTACTGTAACTTGATGATAACCGCCATTAGAAAGTACCAGCGAGTTTGCTTGATACGAATATGTATACGCAAACATGAATTTGTTATAGTTCAATCCTATAAATGGTGTAACGTATTGTAATTTTTGATTGTCAACTTGTGTTCCGTTTACAAATTCAGCTCCATCTAAACTTCTTCTATATGATAATCCGCCCCAAACACTTCCGAAATCCATGTTTCTGTATACTTTGATGTTTGCATCAATAGAAGATTCTTGCGTTTCGTCTGTGTATTGAAACATAAAAGATGGTTCGTATTTCCAATCGCTACCGTATCCACCAAAGACATATCCAGCGGAAGCTAAATAACGACGTTGATTTTTTGATTCAAATTCTTGAGAGAACAAATCTCTTTTTGTTGGTAGTGCATTTTTGATTGTTAAATGCGCATAGAAATCTAAAAAGTAATATGACGCTCCAAAATCTACATTGAAATACGTTGCGTTTGCTTGTGTTCCTCCAATAATTGGATCGGGATTGTTGATAATATCGAAACCTGATTCGTCTAAAGTTCCTTGTGTGAATCCTGTGCTAATCCCAAAAGATAATTGATTTAAGTCAACTGTATTTCTTGAAAGTAATAAGTGATATGCAAATGTTAAATATGCTCCTTGTTGTGAAAAATTTCCATTTGCATCATTATATAGAATGGCTCCAAAACCTACTTTGTCTCCAACACGTGTGTTGAAACTCAATGTTTGTAAAGATGGCGCATCGTCTACGTCAAACCATTGTTGTCTTGCTGTTAATCTAATTTTAGATGAAGAGGAAGCTCCAGCCATTGAAGGATGAATTAAGTATAAATTATCAGAAAGATAGTCTACATAAACAGGAAGTCCATCTTGTGAAAAAGAACTTTGCACTCCAAATGCGATGGCAACAATAGCTAAGTATTTTTTAAAATTCATTAGTGTTTATCTTTTTGTGTACTAAGCAGTCAATACAGTTTTGAATTGTATTGAACGTTCAATGCAACTTAATTATTTGGTAACGAGGTCTTTATTCGTTGTGTTTCAGTTAGTTATATGCAATACTCCTATAAACAGACGTTTTTACATTTCAAAATGCTACACATTTGGTCAAATATATAAATTATTTGATAAGTATTTAATTCTTATCTCAATTTATTACTCATTGTTTGCCACAAGATTCTCTTTTTAACAGAATGAGTTTCATAAGCCGCTATTTTATGTGCCCAATTTATTAAAAACGTAATTATTTCTTAATTATTTTAACACAAAATATAAAAATAATTAAAAGCCACCTCAACAATAGAATAATTTACACAGTAGCATTTACAAAATACAGCGATAATGGTTACTTTTGTAAAAAAATAATTCCATGAGTGGTATTACTATAAGTATAGAAAAAACAAGCAATCCTGCAATTATAAAGTTTGAAGCAAGTTCGTTTCTGACACGACATAATAGTTACGAATTTAAAAATATTGATGATGCTAAAGATTCTCTTTTGGCACAACAATTATTTTATCTTCCATTTGTAAAAACCATCTTTATTTCTGGGAATTTTATCGCCATTGAGCGTTATAATATTGTTGAGTGGTCGGATGTACAAGACGAAGTCGCTGAGCAAATTCAAACCTATATTAATGAAGGAAAAGAAGTGATTAGCGAAACTGCTACACCAAAAAAAGTAGTTCCTGTCACTATTTATGCAGAAAGCACACCAAACCCGACAGTGATGAAGTTTGTAGCCAATAAGAAAATCATTGATCGCATGCTTGAGTTTAAAAGTATTGACGAAACTAAATACGCTCCATTAGCACAAGCATTATTTCATTTCCCGTTTATAAAAGAAGTTTTTCTTGATAAGAATTATATTTCCATCACAAAGTACGATATGGTGGAATGGAATGATATTACGATGGAGATTCGCGAGTTTATCCGAAATTATATTCAAGAAGGAAAAGAAGTTATTTCAGAAGATATTCCTGTAGAACAAAAAGAGAAAATTGAATTATCGGAAGAAAGTTTTGAAGCTTTGGACGATATTTCAAAAGAAATCGTGAATATTTTAGATGAATACATAAAACCTGCCGTAGCAAGTGATGGCGGAAATATTATGTTTGATTCTTACGATCCTGTTTCTAAAGTTGTAAAAGTAGTATTACAAGGCGCGTGTAGCGGTTGTCCATCATCTACTATGACATTGAAAAGTGGAATTGAAAATACTTTGAAAAGTTTATTGAAAGGACACGTAAACGAAGTTGTTGCCATAAATGGGTAAGCACAAGTTTTCATAATTGAAAGAATTACCGTAATTTGAAACTCTAATTATTATTTTAACCTTTAAACACCCAATATCATGGCAGTATTAAAAGTAATAGAAGTCCTTTCAAACTCAAAGAAAAGTTGGGAAGACGCAACAGCAAAAGCAGTAAAACAAGCATCTAAGTCTGTGAAAAATATCAAATCGGTATATGTACAAGAACAAAGTGCTATTGTGAATGGTGATGCAGTTGTAGAATTCCGCGTAAACTTGAAACTTACTTTTGAAGTAAAGTAAACGAAGTTTGCCTATCATATATAAAAAGCGTTGTCAATTATTGATAACGCTTTTTTTATGTTCATAGATTTTCCATATCTTCAACGTATGAAAATTTTACAAACTATTCTTATTGCGCTTGTCGCGATAGAACACGTATACATTTTATATTTAGAAATGTTTTTATGGACGTCACCAAAAGGCATGAAAACTTTCGGTTTAAAGTCTAAAGATTTTGCTGAAGAAACGAAAACGTTAGCCGCCAATCAAGGATTATATAACGGATTTTTAGCCGCAGGATTGTTTTGGTCATTATACACAGAAGATGTTTCTGTAAGTCTATTTTTCATCATTTGCGTTTGCGTCGCGGCACTTTACGGCGCGTATTCTACAAAGAGTAATCGAATTTTAATTGTGCAAGGAACGCCAGCATTTTTAGCACTTGCCGTCTTGTTGATGAATCGATTTTTTGTCTAGATTGTTAGATTGTTAGATTGTTAGATTGTTAGATTGTTAGATTGTTAGATTGTTAGATTGTTAGAGCAAATTGAAAAAATATCCTGTTTCAAAAGTATATTTCGTGTTATTTCTTTTTTGCTTTCGTGACCATAAAATCTTTTAGATAATATGGTTCAAAATAAGCAACATCTTCAGTTTCGTTATTTTTGTGTTTTTTTATTCCAATTGGAATCATGTGTTTGGCTGATGGAAAGTAAATTTCATCATAAAAGACTGCGTTTTCATGCGTAATGACATCTTTGCACTTCGCTGCTCCGTTACCAATGAAATGAACTTTTCCTTTCGCTAAATAGTCTGAAAACGATTCTTCCGTAATGATTTCGGTCTTTGTTCCCCTAATTTGTTCATAGTTTGAATTGTATACTGCCGAATAGACTTCCATACGGCGAGCATCCAGTAATGAAAGAATAACACCATTTTTAATGTTGATGGAACGTGCCAAAATTTCTAGACTTTCCATAGCAATGAGTTCTTTATCGGAAGCAAAACATAATCCTTTTGCCGTAGAGACACCAATCCGCAATCCGGTGTACGATCCTGGACCTTTTCCAACAACAATAGCTGTTACGTCATTTGGCTGAATTCCCGCAGTTGTATACGCTTCTTTGATGAATACGTGTAACTTTTCAGAATGCGAATAGTTTTTATCATTTTCTTCCTTGAAATATAAAACTTCCTCATCATTTGCTAAACAAACAGAACAATTTGTGGTTGCCGTTTCTATGTATAATCGTAATGCCATTTGATTTTTATTTGTTTGACAAATGTAAAAGGTATTACAACCTGGGACAAACTCTGAATCGAAAAATATCCTTTTGAACCTAAATTAACGTGAGTTCGATATAAGTTTTACAAAGAATCATTGCGTTATTTTAAATAAATTTTCTCCAAGGCTTCAAAAATTCTTAACGAAAAATGCCTGCTACACTTCGGAAAAAGAACGGATTGCATAAAAAACCAATTCTTATTATATTGAACTGACGTTAAATTATTCAACGAGACTCAGCTCTTCAACAGAGTTAATTCAACTTACACTATTGAATGCCACTTTTCAGGCTTTTCAACAGTGAGTTTCATTAAACACAAAAAAGCATCAACCTTTTTGAAAGAATTGATGCTTTTTGCGTGTTTTGTATGAGTATTATTTTAAATCCGTTAATGGAAGTCCAAAGTAGAATTCTAGTATTTTTAGTTTGAAGATGTAATCAAACTTAGTACGTACCACATCTGATTCAGCACTTTCTAAACGTTGTTTTGACTGACTGAAATCAAACGAATTCATCATTCCTTCATTGAAACGTTCTACTGAGTATTTGTGTGCTTCTGTTCGTGATATTAATGTTTTTTCAGCAGCTTCGTATGCTTTTAGCGAACCTTTTGTATCGTTATACGCTTGATTTACCGTAGCTTCTAAGTCAATTTTTACTTGATCAAGATTGTACTTCGCTCTTTCAATGTTGATGACATTTCTACGTATATTATTTCGTGCGCTGAATCCGTTTAAGATTGGAATGTTTAGTTGAACTCCGAAAGAATGTCCTTTGTTGTCTGATATTTGATCAAAAAATGGTGGTGTACTTCCTAATTCTGTATCAAAGTATCTTGTGTTGAATCCGTAGAATCCTGAAAGACTCGGCAATCTTGCACCTTTTGCAATTTTTAAATCATATTCAGCCAATTCAATGTTTGATTCTGATATTTTTACATTGTTTCGTACTTCTAACGATTTTTCAAAGATTTGCTTTGGCGTGTTGTTCATGATTGTCGTAGACGGAATCATGTAATTACCTTCTGCAATAGCAAAGTTTTCGTAATCATTGATCAATAATAGTTGTGCTAATGATATTTTTGAGAAACGCAATGCATTTTCAGCATTTACAATTTGTTGTTCTTGCGTTGCTGCGTTTGCTTCAATTTCCAATGCGTCTCCACGTGGCACAACACCTTCTTTTACCAATTCGTTTGTGCGCTTTAGTTCTCCTAATGTTACTTGATATTGCGTTTGTAATACTTTTAACGATTCTTTGTTGAATAGTATTTGTAAAAATCGTTGCACTACTTGCAATGAAGTATTGTCTTTAATATCATCTAATTGATATTGATTGGCTAAAAGTGCTAGGTTTGCTCGATGCAATCTGTTTTGATTTTGCAATCCTCTATAGATGTCAATTCCAACATTTAATCCACCACTAGAACTTTGTGTTGTTGCGGTTATGTTTTGTCCTGTTACTGGGTTTGGGTTCAAACCAATATTCCAAGAATGCGATGCAGAAACGTTGACAGTTGGCAAGAAGTTCCCAATTGCATCACTTTTGTCTAACTCTGTATTTTGTCGGTCTAAGGCTGATTGTTTGATGGAAATGTTATTTTCCAATGCATATTCAACACATTCTTTTAATGTCCAATTTTTTTGAGCATGTACAGAAGTAATTGTTACTGTGATGAGCAATATGTATATAAAAACTTTTTTCATGTGTACTAGTTATAATATTAGGTATTGGGTATTAGTCATTTATTTCGTCTTCATTTTCTCCGTCTTTGTTTTCACTATCTGGATCTTCTTTATCATCTTTCTTCGGAGCTTTTATGTTCCAGACTTTGATTTTGTCTTCTAATGTTAGACCAGAAAGAATTTCAATATTTATTCCATCAGAGATTCCCAATTCAATGAATCTCTTTTTAAATTTTTGGTCTCCTACTTCTATTTCCACATATGGCTTGTCTTCGTTTTTTGAATCAAATCGTAACAATGCTTCATCGATCACTAGAATATCTTCTTTTTTATCTAATTCAATAGAAGCATTTGCACTATATCCAGCTCTAATAAAATAATTATCATCTAAAGAAACGTCTGCTTTTATTTTGAATTGTACTGCGCCGCTTTCTTCTATACCTCTTGGCGCAACAAATGTAAGTTTTGCGTCAAATTCCTTATTTTCTATAGCTCCTAAACTTACTTTTAATTCAGAGCTTGGCTTTAGCTTCCCAACTTCTGCTTCATCAACTTTTCCTTCGAAAATCATTTTTCCTAAATCTGCAATTGTTGCAATACTTGTTCCTGCGTTGAACGTGTTACTTTCAATTACTTGATCTCCTTCTTTTACAGGAATTACTAAAATGGTTCCTGAAACCGTTGCTCTAATGTTTGTATTAGCAGAAGAACCTCCAACAGATCCTTTTTTGATTATTTGCAAGTCACTTTGTGCGTTGCGAATTTCTTGTTGCGCCTGACTGTATGACAACTCAGCTCTTTCAAATTCTTGACTTGAAATGATTCCTTTGTCAAAAAGTGTTTTGTTTCTGTTGAATGCGACTCTTGCATTATCTAACACAATTTGCGAACTTTTGATTCTGTTTCTTGCACTGTTTAATGATTGTTCGTTAGGAACAACTTTAATTTGAGCAATTAAATCTCCTGTTTTGATTTTGTCGCCTTCTTTTACAAATATTTTTTCGATAATTCCAGAAATTTGAGGCTTGATTTCTACTTCATCTTCAGGAATTACAGTTCCTGCAGCAACTACTTTCCTAACGATTGCTGACTTAAAAGGCGTAACCGTTTCAAACGTTTCAATACTTTTCTTGTTAGAATTGATAAAGTATGTTGCAGCTCCAAATGCTCCTAAGATAAATACGATTAGCAATAGGATTAATAAAACTTTTTTCATTTTTTTAGTTCTTAAATTATGTTATTGATTGATTGATGTTATTCTTCTCTTAATGCTTCTATTGGTCTCACACTTACGGCTCTTTGCGCTGGTATAAGCCCTATTAACGTTCCTAATACGACCATAAGCGCTATTGCCATTCCTATGTATTCTAAACTTACTGTTGGATTGATAAATGGGAAATCGTCCAAACCTTGTGCTATATCATTCAACTTAGATAGTAATAATCCGCCAACCGTCATTCCTAAAATTCCAGCTACCAATGTTAAGAAAACTGATTCTAAAATAATTTGTCCTCTTATTTCTGCTGGCGTTGCGCCTAATGCTCTTCTGATTCCTATTTCTTTGGTACGTTCTTTTACTGTAATTAGTAAAATGTTTCCAATAGCAATAACGCCTGCAAGTATGGTAGCAATTCCAACAATTAGTGCAGTAAATTTTAATCCTGTGACAAATCCTGTGATTTTTCCAAACATTTCTCCAAGGTTTGCTGCTCCAAAAGCGCGTTCGTCATCTGGATGTACTGAGTATCTTCTTTTTAGTAATGCTTTTGCTTTTTGTTCTATCGCAACAATGTCTTCATCGGGATAACCTGCAATCATCATCCAACCAATTTTGTTTCCTGTATTGTATACTTTTTTGAATGTGGTAAAAGGAATAAAAATAGAGTTGTCTCCTTCAAAAAAATCCGTATTATTTCTTTTATACACGCCAACTACTTGAAAGTACATGTTACTTATTTTGATATATTTTCCAACAGGATCTACATCTTCTTCAAATAATTCTTTTTGAACACGCTCACCAATCACACATATTTTGCGTTTTTCATCGATGTCTTTTTGATTTAGAAAACGTCCTTTCCGTATTTTCTTTTTTGATATAAGATCAAGTACAGGATAATCTCCAAAAACTTTGTAATTACCTGATTTTAGATTGTTTACAACTAAAGGCGGCGATCCGTCAAAAATTCCTTTTGCGTTTCTAGGCGCTACAAAACTTACACCTTCTATTTGGTTGGCAATTCTGTAAGTGTCACTTAATTCTATTCGTATGCTTCGGTCTCTGTTGAAACCTCCATAAGGAATTCCTGTTTGTTGTCCCCAAAGAAATATACTGTTGGTTGCCATTCCTTTAAAAGCTGCTTCAAAACCGTTTTCAATTCCTTTGGCAGCACCTTGTAATCCTATAAAGAGTAGAATTCCCCAAAATACACCAATAATTGTAATGGCTGTTCGTAGTTTGTTTTTACGAATAGATCCGAATATTTCTTGCCAAGTATCTCTTGAAAATATAAATTTCATCTGTGTGCTTTGTTTATGGCTTGTTCCTTGTTATTCATCTCTTAGTGCTACAATTGGTTTTACTTTCGCGGCTCTTCTGGCAGGAATATATCCAGCAATTAGTCCTGATAGTATCAATATTATCGTTGCAGCAATGATGGTTCCTTGACTTACATTTGGATCCGTAATAAACCAATCTTTCAATTTGTCTCCCATGGAATTGAGGACAAAATTACCTATGAGCAGTCCTAAATATCCAAATATTAAGGTAATGACCAATGTTTCTTGTAATATCATTCCAATTACGGAACTTGGTTTGGCTCCTAATGCTTTTCTGATTCCTAATTCTTTGGTACGTTCTTTTACGATGTATACCATAATGTTACTGATTCCAATAACACCTGCGAATAACGTTCCGATACCAATCCACATTACAATGATTTGCAATACGTTTGCGAGTTGTAAGGTTTGTTCTAAATCTTCAATTACACTTTGCACATAAATTCCATTTTGGTCACTTGGTGCAATGTTGTGTTTGTTTTTTAATAATTTTTCAATGTCTTTAGATAGTCTACGCGCGCCATTTGAACCAATTGCCATATCATATGACAAATTGATTTGATCAATTTTATCTGTGTTTTTGTAGATGAGTTGCGTTGTGCTTACAGGCGTATATATGTTACGTTCTTCTCTGTCGCCGCTACCTTCATCACTAAATACGCCAATAACTCTGTATACTATTTTGTTTAGCGTAAAATATTTTCCGACTGCATTTTCTCTGCCAAATAAATCTTTTTCTACCAAACGTCCTATGACGGCAACTCTAGCGTCCGTATTTATATCATTTGCATTGATATAACGTCCTTTTTCTATATCAGTTTGTTCTAAATATTGATGTTCTGGATGTACTGCTCTTACTGTGTAGTTTCCGTATTCACTTTTGTATTTTACAATGATACCTTTGGTAATACGTGCTGTTGTAAATTCGATGCGATCGCCAAATTTTTCTTTTAGTAATTCTAAATCTTCATTTTTGAATTCTATGCGCCTATCTTTTTTGAAACCTTTAAATGGTTTTTTAGCAAATCCAGGATATATGAATATGGTATTTTGTGCATCATCTTGAAATGATTCGTAGAATGTGTTCTTGAGTCCATTTCCCATTCCAAATAGCACGGTAAATATCAAAATACCTAGCGTCACTGTAAAACCTGCCAAGAGTGTTCTTAGCTTATTTTTATTAATGGTTTGGAATATTTCTCTCCAACGATCTAAATCAAACATATTGTGAAGCTCTTACTTGTTCTATAAATTTATCTTCTACAATTTTACCATCTTTTAGCATCACAATTCTTTTTGTCATGTTTGCAATGTCTTGTTCGTGTGTTACGACTAATATTGTTTTTCCTTCGTCATTAATTCCTTGAAGAAACTCCATTACTTCATTGGAAGTTTTGGTATCTAAAGCTCCTGTTGGCTCATCGGCAAGTAAAACTTTAGGTTCTGAAGCCAATGCGCGTGCAATGGCAACACGTTGTTTTTGTCCTCCCGAAAGTTCGCTTGGCAAGTGATGTGCCCAATCTGCTAAACCAACTTTTTCTAAGTAATATAATGCTTTTTCTTTTCTGAGTTTTCGTGACATTCCCTGATAATATAGTGGCAATGCTACGTTTTCTGTGGCATTTTTATAATTAATCAAGTTGAATGATTGAAAGATGAAACCTAAGAATTTGTTACGATATACAGCTGCTTTTTTTTCACTTAAGTTTTTAATTGGAACACCATCTAATACGTATGAACCTTTTTCAGCTTCATCAAGCATTCCGATGATGTTTAGTAGTGTAGATTTTCCTGAACCCGAAGAACCCATTATGGAAACAAATTCTCCTTCTTTTATATCAAGATTGATTCCTTTTAGTACGTGAAGATTGTTACTTCCCATACGATAAGACTTATGCAATTCTTCAATTCGAATCATGGTTGGCTTAGTATTAGTTCTAAACAATATTACATATTTGCGATTACAAACATTATTAATACTGTGTTAATCTTATTTCTAATAAGACTATCCAAAAATGATTTCGTTACAAAAATATTACGTTTTTTTTATTCCAGTTTTTTTATTGTAGGTTTTGTAGATATAAATTCCAATGATAGCCACTAAAATATACGGAATTGCCATTAAATATACAATGCCTTTATTGACGCCTTTTGCTTGCGAAAGATCATCTCCAGATTCTAAGACAGCTCTGCACATGGCGCATTGTGCTTCAAGCGAAACAACACTTAACAATAGGATAATGAGTATGATGTGTTTTGTTTTCATTTATGCGTAATAAGGTGAAATCATTAGGTACACAATAACGCCTGTTACTGCTACGTATAACCAAATTGGAAATGTGATTTTAGCTATTTTTTTGTGCTTGTCAAAACGTTTTGCCAATGCTTTTACAAAGGTTATTAATACTAATGGAATAATGACGATACTTAATACAATATGTGTGATTAGAATAAAGAAATATACAGTTCTGATCATTCCTTCTCCGCCAAATTCAGTAGATTCGGAAGTCATATGATACGCCACATACATTCCTAAGAAAACCACCGAAAGTCCAATACAGGTTTTCATGAGCATTTCATGAAGCTTGACTTTTTTGTTTTTAATAGCAATTACGGCTGCAACTAATAAAACTGCTGTGATTCCGTTTATTGTCGCGTAAATTGGCGGCAAAAACCGCAATGGTTCTGCACCTTCTATTTTTACTCCAAATAAAACTGCTACTACTAACGGAATTGCTATTGATAGCACAATAATCCACTTTTTATATTTTTTTTCAATGTCAGTTGTCGCTTCCATAGTGAATATATCTATTCTTCTTCTAGTAAATTTTTAATGTCTTGTTTGAGCATTTCTACTTCTTTCTCATCTGTTCCTTGATAGTAAATTTTAGGATTTCCCTGTTGTCCCATTCGCGAACGAATGAACCCATTCTTATCTATTAGCGCAAAATATCCTTGATGCTCAAATCCGCCTGATACTTCCGGATTAATGCTTGCGAAGATGTTGAAACCTACATTAGACAACGCATGAATTTTTTCTATATCTCCCGTAAGGAAATGCCAATTGAGCGATTTTACACCATAACGTTCCGCATATTCTTTTAACGCTTTTGGTGTATCATTTTCAGGATCTATCGTAAAAGAAGCAATTGCAAAGTCGTCTCTTTCATGAAATTCATCATCAAGTAATCGCATGTTTGTATTCATTACAGGACAGATTGTTGGACAGGACGCAAAGAAAAATTCCATCACGGTAACTTTCCCTTTAAAATCTAAATTTGAAATCTCTAAGCTGTCTTGATTTGTAAATAGAAATTCAGGAACACTGCGCGCTTTTCCATTAATTTCTAAATAGAGCAATTTTGTATTTCGCTTCGTTCCTTCGATGTTCATTCTGTCTTTTTCGACAGTTGAACCATCTTTTATTTTCTGTATAATTTTAGGAATGAATATGATTCCAAAGACCAAGATTACAAGAGAAATTCCTATGTATGAATAATTTTTTTTCATGTTCTATTTTTTATCAACTTCTATGATTTCCTCTCTTCTTTCTTGCGATTGTTCTTTTCTAGATTTCCCTCTGTATTCTTCAAAGAGAATCCGAATGTCGTCTGTCATTTTTCCAGAAAGTTCCGAAATCATCGTTGTATCGTACCCATATAACATGTATGGTTTTGCTTCTTCTCTTAATTCCACTGTTGAACGATCGTCAAAACGCCCACGAAGATTTTTGTCTTTGTCAATAATGTATACATAATCTGAACTTGAATAGCCATCTAACACTAATGGAGATTCTAATCCGTAAAAAATTCTTTCCAATTCTTCTTTATCAACTACTACAAAATTCCACGCTTTTAATTCATCTGAGAAGCGACTGATTTCATATTTTAAGTCTTCAATTTCTTTTTCTTGTCCAGGAGTGACCAACATCACAACTTGAAAACGCTTAAATCCGCTAAAGCGTTTGTATATTTTTTGATTAAGATTTAATACATTAATTTTCCTGTCTTTTACGTTTCCACCGAGAAAACCAAGAATTGTAATTTCGTCTTTAAATTGAATTGAATCTTTCTTTTCAATAGATTCATAATTTACAAGTTCAGGAACGTTTGTATGTATAACTTGAAGCGGCGTGTAATTGTGTGAAGTGAAAAGAAGAATAAGTACAATGGTTACGGGCAATAAGAATAAAACTCCTAATGTAATCTTCTTTTTCATGTGTCTTTTTTAAGATTTGTAATCAGTTATGTGCAATTTACCAAGTGTACTTTTGACACATTTTTTTACTAAAACTTTATCGACTACAAAAATAAAAATCGATTCGTTAGTAAACGCTATAATCTTTCGTTTTTTTTCTTTTTTGAGAAGATTTAACAACTTGATTTTCAGATCATCTATTTACAAACTTATATTAATCGTTTTCATTTTATTACATAAAGATTCAACCAAAACTAATGTGCATAAAAAAAGCGATACTAATTGTACCGCCTTTTTCTATATTTTAGTGTCATTTTAGAAATTCCACTTTACATATCCATTTGTTTTTATGCCTTCGATATACGTTCCTTCTTGCAATAAAATGAAAAGCAAATAGGCAACTAAAAAAATACCTGTCCAAACAACGGCTCTTCTTAGTGAACTTTTTTCATCACGCAAGTGCATAAAATCCCAAGCAATATAATATGCTTTTACTAATGTTAAAATGATGAATAACCAGTTTAACAATTTCATCCCAATGAAATGATTCTCTGTAAGGAAAGCTGGTTTTACAATACCAAATCCTACTTCTACAATTGTGATTAGAGATAAAAAAATCAATACACCCCAAATTTTCTGTGTGTTTGATTTGAACTTTAATGTTCCTCTAAATATTGCTAATTTATGTGTGTTATCGTGTTCCATGATACTATAATGATCTTTCTTATAAAATAATTAAACTAGGTAGAAGAATGTAAATACAAATACCCAAACTAAATCTACAAAGTGCCAGTAAAGTCCAACCTTTTCTACCATTTCGTAGTTATTTTTTCTTCTATCATACGTTCCTAAGATGACATTGAAGAAAATAATGATATTGAAAATAACTCCTGAAAATACGTGGAATCCGTGGAATCCTGTGATAAAGAAGAAGAAATCTCCAAATAATCTATTTCCGTATTCGTTGTGAACAAGGTTTGCACCTTTTACATATACAACGGCGTCTTTTAATGCTTTTTCAGATCCTGCTCTTGTTAGCACTCCTTTTTGCCCTGTTTTATCAGCATTCATGTATAAACTTTCGTAACGTGCTGCTTTCGCTACATCTGCAGGATTTTCCGAAGTTTTTAAGTCTGCTACATTTGGCATTAACTCTTGCGTTCTTACGGCTAAGTTTTCTTTTGTGTTAAATCCTGTGATTACATCTTGTACAGAATATGTAGGCAATGCAGCTTCAGATGTAAACCAAAGTCCTTCTTTGCTTTCGTGTCGTACTCTTTCTTTGTGTGACGCTGTTGCGAAATCTTCCACAGAAACGCGATGCATTTTTTCATCACCTTCTTCCATGTGAGTATCCACAAACTGAAGTATTTGACCACCTTTTGTTTCCAACGCTCCATAAGAACCTTGAATAAAGTTTGTCCATTCCCACGCTTGTGAACCTAAGAATATTGCTCCACCAATAATGGTAAGAAACATATAAAAAGTTACTTTCGCCTTATTCATATGGTGACCAGCATCTACAGCTAATACCATCGTTACAGAGGAAGCAATTAATATAAATGTCATTAAGGCAACGAAGTACATTGGATGATCTCCGTGAAAAAACGGAAAGTGATTGTACACTTCATCGGCAATTGGCCAAGAATCGATAAATTTAAATCTTGAGAATCCGTACGCGGCTAAAAACCCTGAGAATGTCAGTGCATCAGATAGCAAAAAGAACCACATCATCAATTTTCCGTAGCTGGCTTTTAGCGGCTGATTTCCGCCTCCCCAAACTTTACCTTCAGTATCTGTATTTGAAACAGTAGCTTTCATAAAAAGTATGCATTTTTAATAAAATTGTTCAAATTTACGTTTTTTTCTTATCTTAAGAAATATAAAAACAGAAACAAGAAGACCCATAGAAAATCTAGGAAATGCCAAAACATTGCACCTAGTTCTAAACCAAGCGTTTGCCCTTGTTTATACTTTTGTTTAAAATGATTATAAATTACAACTAATAACACCAAAATACCAGCAGCAACGTGCAGTAAATGCACAACTGTCACAATATACAAGAAAGAAGTCGTTACCGAACTTCCTTTCCCAGTAAAATAATAGCCGCTTTCTACGATTTCATTGAATCCTGCAAATTGTAAAATTACAAATGCAATTCCAAGTCCTAAGGTTGCTAATAAATATAATGTTGTTGTTGAATGTACTCCTTTTTGAATCGCGTTTTTGGCGAGATGAAATGTAATACTACTTGCTACAATTACGAGTGTACTATAAAAAAATGCTGTTGGTAATTCGAAATTTGCTAACCAATCAGGACGTTCTTGACTTACAATATATGCACTTGTGAGTCCTGCAAACATCATAAACATACTAATCATAGCAAACCACAACATCATTTTCTTTGATCTATCTTGCTTTTCTTCAAATGTTCCTTGCGTTAAATCCATATTTTAGCGTAAAAATTTATCTACTACAAATAGTATTTGTATTAATGTGATATAACCAACACTTGCCAACATGAGTGCTTTCGCAGATTTGTTGTCCATGTTTTTGTATAATCGGATTCCATAATATAACAATCCAATTCCTGAAATGAATACTAATATTGCTGCAACTATAGAAAGTTTCAATTCACCAGTAAGTCCTGTTACGGGAAATACTGAGATTAAAATTAACCAAATCGTATACATAATAATTTGTAATGCTGTTGCTTTGTTCTTTTTTCCTGTTGGCAACATAAAGAATCCACCTTTTTTATAATCTTCAAATAAAAACCAACCAATTGCCCAAAAGTGCGGAAATTGCCAGAAGAATTGAATCATAAATAGTGTTCCTGGTTCTATTCCAAAATCATCCGTAGCCGCTACCCAACCTAGCATAAAAGGAATTGCACCTGGCAATGCGCCAACAAATACCGCTAAAGGTGTTTTTGTTTTTAATGGTGTATACACACAGGTATATAAAAAAATAGAAATAGCGCCAAACATCGCTGTTTGAGGATTTATAGTGTATAAAATTCCTATTCCTAATACAGTAAATATAGTGGCAATGATAAAAGCGGTTGTGACAGACATTCGTCCTGCTGGAATTGGTCTGTTTTTTGTGCGATCCATTAAAGCATCTAAATCACGTTCAATGATTTGATTGTATGCATTAGAAGCACCAACCATGAAATAACCGCCTAAGGCAAGTAAACCTAATACTTTGAAATCTACACCATTTTCAGCATCGACACCTAATAAATATCCTGCCAAAGAAGAAAAAACAACACTAATTGCTAATCCTACTTTTGTAAGTTGTTTAAAATCTTCTACTATTGAAGAGAATGTGTATGTTTTTTTGAGTGTATTCAATACAATTTTATCTGCCTTGATAATTTTCTGCAAAGATAAAGGACAAATACCAAATAATCTTTAAAATAACCGATTAAATTCGTTTCTATTCTCTTTATATTTTCAAGATAAAATAGAACCGTAACAAAGGCTATGCTTCTATTTTCTATTTCATCTAAAGCAACTATAATTCAAATTTAGTATCAATCATTTTAAAGGTTATTTGGTATAATCCGTTGTATGCAATGATTTTCAAACAGTTTTACTGCTTTTCTGAATAGTTATTGTATTTCTATTTTTATCTTTGGAAAGAAAGCTCGTTTTTAAACGACTACTGTCTAGATTAAGATCCTATGAAATTTCTAAAAATTACGCTCACACTTACTTTTCTCATGTTCATTTCTGTTGGTTTTGCTCAAAAGAAAGAAGTTGAAATTAAAGTGAATAAAGTTACCGACAATGTATATATGCTCATCGGACAAGGAGGAAATATCGCAATTTCAGTTGGTGAAGATGGTGTTTTTATGATTGATGACCAGTTTGCGCATTTGACACCAAAAATTTTAAAAGCTATTGAAACTGTTACCGACAAACCTATTAAGTTTTTAATTAATACGCATTGGCATGGCGATCATACTGGCGGAAACGAAAATATACATAAAGAAGGTGCTGTCATTGTAGCGCACGAGAATGTACGAAAACGCATGAGTGTGGAGCAATTCAATAAAGACCGAAACAAAACTACGCCAGCTTCTCCAAAAGGAGCTTTGCCAGTAGTAACTTTTTCAAAAGATGTTTCTTTCCATTTTAATGACGAAGAAATTTTTATTTTCCATGTGCATGAAGCGCATACAGATGGTGATGCAATGGTATATTTTACGAAAAGTAACGTATTACATATGGGCGATACGTATTTTCAAGGAAAGTATCCGTTTATCGATTTGAATTCTGGCGGAAGCACACAAGGATATATTGCCGCTATTAAAAAAGCATTGTTATTGATTAATGAAGATACGAAAGTGATTCCTGGACATAGAAATCTATCTACGAAAGCTGAATTACAAGAATATCTAGGAATGCTAGAAAGCATTGAGAAAAAAATTAGTGCTGAGATAAAAGCAGGGAAAACAGAAGAAGAAGTGACAAAAAATACGACTCTTACTAAAAAGTATGATGATTTAGGATATGGTGATTGGTTTATTTCTGGAGAAGTTTTAAGAAAAACTTTTTACAGAAGCTTACAAAAACCCGAGTAAACTTTCAAAATTTACAATAATGACTCCTGCAATCAAGAAAAATACACAGCCCAGTAGAAATACTGGGTATTCTTTTACCATATAATTTGATCCTTTGGATCTTTTATAAACAGATAAATCAAGTGATTTGAATCCTAAGTATACAAATGGAATAATCAATAAAAAAACGAAAAAAGGCTCGATCATTTTTAATAGGTTTGGGCGTACAAGAAATGTAGGATATCTTGTGGTTTGTAATTATTTGAGGCTATTCAACAAATCTAAGAAAAAAAAATTAATTTCAACTGTTAAAAGTCAAAATACCAATTAAAAATATCGGTTCGAATTCCAAAATTAAACCATGTGGTACTTTCTTTGAAATTTACTAATGTATTTGCAGTTGGATTAAAACTTCTGTATGTAACATTGGCATAGATTTTTAAGTTTGTTTTTGGATTTACAATGTAACCAACGTTCAAATCTCCAATAAATACATTTGTTTTATTTCCTTGTAATAGTTCAATGCCTGTATCTCCTATTCTGTCGTCATTATCGATATAAATATCACTTCCATAACTTGCCGCATCTATTGTTGGATCAAAATCCAATCCTCTTTGTCCGTAAATTAATTTCGCGCTTCCATACCAACGTTTATAGTTGTAACGTCCAATTCCGATAACTTCACGGAAATTTGCGCCCCATAAATGCCCTAATGATTGATTATTGTGTCCGTAGTTTGTAGCGACTTGATTGTGCGAATATGTATACGGACGCACCTGATTGTATTCCAATTGTACTAATAAATTATCTACGTTAAACGCGTTGTAATATTTCGCGCCAAGCTGAAAACCATATTTATTTTTCCAACTTTGATTTCCTGATTTGATATCATTTAAAGAGAATTCATCCAGAATAAATTGACCATAAAAATTTACATTGTCATTCCATTTGTATTTTGAACTCAATCCGACAATTGCATTTCCAGCTCGTGAACCTGTTGAAAATTCAATTGCTCTGTAAAATATGATCGGATTTACATAGTTAAAGTCAAATCCGCGATTGTTATCATTTTTCCAAACAACAGATTCAAATAAGCCAATGTTTAATTTTTCGGAAACATTCCAACTTAAGTAATGATTGGCAATATATTTTGTTAGAAAAGCGCCATCTTCCGTAACTTCTGGTCGTACATCGCGCAGCCACATCCAGGTATTCGTGTATTTTATTTTCCAGAAAGATGTGTTCAATTTTACAAAAGGATACGGACTTGTGGCATCACTTACAAATAAGGAGCGATACCCATCGCCAATAAAATTTTTCCCGTGACCTAATTGCATATTAAACATTTTGTTTGGCGCATACGAAATATATCCTTCTGCAACAGGATAATCATACGCATCTGTTTTGAAATCTTTGGCAATTCCGCGCCCAGGAATTATCGCAGGATTTCCGCCAGATGGTTTAATGCTTTCCGCATATCTGTTGTAATAATCTGCAAATCGTCCTTGACTTTCAAATATCGTAGCCGAAAAGTTTAATCCTTCGCCCAATCCACCTTGCACTTGAACACCTCTGGTATTATTATACGTATAATCAACTTCGCCGCCTGTATTTTTCCCAAGTTGTAAGTCTAAAATAGGATCTATTACAAACCAGTAGTTTTTTCCTTTGACAGTTACTAAGTGTTCGTTCCATAATTTACGTCCTACCCAAGATGAAGCTTCTTTTTTGAGTGTTGTTTGTTGCGCGTTAAAATCGTAATAATTTGTAACTGTGTTATACAAATATGGTTTTGAAGCCGTGTGACTGTTTGTACCAACTACATTTATTTGTCGATCAAAATACGCGTACATGTCATGCGAAAACGGAACATTCAAGTTGCTTTTATATAATTCATCTTGATACGGCTCTAATTCTTTATTTACATTTCCAAACTCTTTTTTGGCGGCAGTTTCAAGCGCATTTTCTTTTTCTTGGATTGTTTTTGGAGCTTCTATAGAATTTATACTTCCCAACGGAATGTTGAGTTTCATTGTGAACTGCATGTACGCAGGTTTTCCGCTGTATGTTGGCGCCGTAATTTTAGGAAGCAATCCAAAAACACGTTTTATTTCCTCTTTGAGTTCTTCATATACTGCATCGACATATAAAACTTTAAATGTGCCTTCTTTGGTTACTTCAAATAATACGATGAGTTCCCCTGTATAATTTTCTTTTGTGATAATTTCAGGTAGTTTGAATTTTTCCTTGATGAACGCTTGCAAGGTTGTATTGAAACAGCTTTCCAAATTTGCAATTTCTACGTTTTCACATTCAGTAAATACAGGATATTTTTCGTAATCGTTCGTTGATATTTGTCCAAACGCGATTTGAAACGCTAAGAATATAAGTATAAAAAGAGACGTTTTAAGTCGAAGCATATTTGGGAATTTTATGAAAGCGAAAGATACTTAAAATTGATTCATTCCCCATAATCATGCGCTTAGAATCTTAAAAAAGCACGTTTGTTTTTTTCATCATTAGAAAAAAACAAAAGTGCTATTTTGGTTATTTTATAATAAAAAGTGTGAAAATTGATCGTTTTTTAGCTTGAAGAAGCACGTTTATGCTGATAAATACGGATTAATTAGACACAAGAAAAGCAACATACGTTAGTTTTTCGTACTTTTGTAGCGTACTTTCTGATTAAATGACCTTGGTAAGTCTTGGTAACATTTACTGAAGGCTTTAAGTTGACATTTTTCATAATAATCGGTTTTAATGTTAATGTAATGAGATGTCACAGAAAGTATACCTAAAAAACCGAGTTAATAACTCGGTTTTCCTTTTTTATATATTGAACTCATCTTGACTTTTTCTTAAAAGATAGCTAAGATGAGTTTTTTGTTCTATTATTTTAATTTACTCTAAAAATGATTGGCAATGTATATTTCACTTTTACATTTTGATTTCGTTGTTTTCCCGGTTCCATTTTAGGAAGTAATCGTATTACACGTTCTGCTTCTTTTTGTAGTTCTGGATGCGGCGCGTGCGATTGAATTCCTGTTACGTTTCCGTTTTCATCAATCACAAATAATATATTAATACGCTTTTTACCTTCATCCAACCCTAAGTCTTGTGCCAAACCAGTATTAAATTTTTTGTTTACATGCTTCTGAATCTTTTCTGACATGCACTTTTTACGTTCTTCTTTGCTTTTATATTTTTCACAACCTGGGTAAATTGGCGCGTCCTCTATAAATGCAAAAGGAACTTCTATGTTCTCATCACGACCTTCGCTCATTACAGGCACATCATCTTTATTTACAAGTGAAGTAACTTTTTTTGGCGTTATAGTTGTTTCTAAAATCTGTTTTTTGAGTTTTGTATCATTATCAACAGGTTCAATTACATCAATAATCAATGTTGGTTTGATTGTTGGCTCTGGATCAATCTGTTTTACCACCACAACTTCTTCTTGAAAAACTGGCACATACGGAGTAGTGTCTTTCTCCATCAATTCTGCTGTGACTACTTCTACAACTTCCGTTTCAGTTTGAATTTGAAATACGGTGTACACAATAAATAAACTCAGCGCGAGACTTACTGAGAATCTTAACAAAGGATTTCGTTGGATTTTTAAATCGTTCTTTCTAGCTAGGTGACTTTCTTGTACACCAATAGCGTTCACATTTTCTGTGTGATTGACATTTTTCATAATATATCGGTTTTAATGTTAATGTTCTGTTAACCACACAAGAAACGTACCAAAAAAAAAGCCCGAGCAAATTGCTCGGGCTTTTGTATATTTTTAAAAGACTTTTATTTAATCTTGCACTTTGAAAACAATTGGTAACGTGTAGTTTACACCTACTGGCTTTCCTCTTTGCTTCCCTGGTTTCATTTTAGGCAAGCTTCTAATTACTTTTTCAGCTTCTTGTGCTAATCTTGGATGTGGTGCTCTAGAACGTACATCTGTAATATTACCTTGTCTATCGATTTTGAATACTACAAATATTTTTTGTACACCTGTTAAATCTAAATCACCCGCGAGTTCCGTATTGAACTTTTTGTTTACGTGCTTTTGCACTTGTTCAGACATACATTTTTTACGTTCCGCTTTGCTACTGTATTTTTCACATCCTGGAAAAATTGGTGCATCTTCAATTACTGAGAATGGTACATCTTCAATAATTTCTTCTTCTTCTTCAATTTCAACAGTTTCAACTTCTTGAATTACTTCTTCTTCTGTTGTTTCTGTAGATTCGATAACAGTTTCTTCCACTTCTTCCTCATCTTCTACAACTTCAATTATTTCTGGAGCTGGTGGTGGTGGCGGTGGTGGTGGTTGAGTTAACTGTTGCGTCATGATCATTTCTTCATCTTCATTTTCAATCATGGTAACTGCTTCTTCTTTTGCAACTTCGTCGTAAGCTGTCCATTCCATACCTTGCCAGATAAAAAATGTAACGAATGCAAAACCTAAGGCAAGATAGAAAAGACTATTATTTCTTAGATCAACATCTGGATTCTTTTTTTCTTCCATAATATTTTAGTTTTAATGTTCGCTAATTTAATTATTTATTAACTAAAAAAACAATTAATTTCCTATTTTTAACTTTCTTCTGTTTATAACAGCGTATTTTATGAGTAGTATTGCAAGTATTGTGCCAGTTGTATTTGCTAAAACATCTTGCCAATCTCCTTGTCGATTGTCTACTAATGTTTCTTGCATGATTTCTACACAAATTCCATAAATAATAGAAACAATAGCACTTAGTAGTAGCGCATTTTTCTGTAAAAACGTATTGGTGATTCCTCTTGAAAATGCTAGAAACCAAACAATAGCAGCCACAAAGTATACCAATCCGTGCGCTAGTTTGTCTGCAAAAGAAATGCCCATTTTAGGCGCTCCTTCTAACGATATTAAACTAAGGATTGTAATCGTAATTGTCCAAGCTATTGCTAGCGCTGAAAATAGATACTTACCCAACTATTAACTCTTTATATGCTTCAGCACTCAACAAACCTTCTACTTCTGAAACATCAGAAAGTTTAATTTTAATCATCCAACCACTACCATACGCATCTTTGTTTACAGCTTCTGGCTCATCTTCTAAACCTTCATTGAATTCTATAACTTCTCCAGATAATGGCATGAATAGGTCAGAGACTGTTTTTACAGCTTCCACAGTTCCAAAAACCTCATCTTTGGCAACTTCTTCATCTAATGTATCAACATCAACATATACAATGTCTCCTAATTCACCTTGTGCAAAATCCGTAATTCCAACGGTTGCAACGTCACCTTCAATTTTAACCCATTCGTGGTCATTTGTATATTTTAGGTCTGCTGGTATATTCATTTTTATGTTTATTTTTTGTTATCGTATAAGCAAATGTACTTCTTTCTCTCTAAGTTTTCAAGACCAATTATTGTTAATTTCCAAAATTATATCGAAGGGTAATTCCTGATCTAATAGTGGTTTGTGGAAACGCTGTAGATACTGCAAATTTAGAGAATGTATGATCATAATAGAATACTGCTGTTAAGTTTCTACTTAGTGCATAATCTGCCGTGAATTTTAACGACCAAAGTGTTTGTCCTGCTGTTACTTGATTGTTGAATAAGTCCAAACTTCTAATGATAGTAATGTTTTCTCTCAGCGATAAATCGGCTTTTAAGTTTAAGTCACCTTTTAGCGTGGTTTTCTTTCCTGCAATTCGTGTATCGATTCTAACATCTTTAAAACGATATCCTAATCCAATGATGTATTCGTTTCCAGATACTTCTGTAAGTAGGTTGTTATCAAAACTTAATGATAATGCTCGATCACGTTTGATCTCTGCTAATATTTTGATAGAATTTTTCATCTCAAAATCAACTCTGATTAATGGATTGAATTGCTCTACTAAATTTACATTGGAGAATATATTTTGATTATGAAAGTTTCCTCCTTGATCTACGTTTGTGGCAGCAAATGGTGTATCTGCTTCGTAATCTAAATTGTTTCTGAATGAATTGATCGTATAACTTGAACGATATCCATGCGCTAATGAGAAACGCTTGAAACGTTTTTTAAACCATTTTAATCGCATTAATCCTGTATACTTTATCGTCCAGTTTGGAATTGGCACATCTCTAAAAGCTACTAGTTTGATGTCATTTGCATCTTTCCCAGAATACGCTGCTAAAAAAGCTGGTAATAATACTGCTTGATTCGTTTTTCCGTATCCATCAGGATAACCGTCGCCATCAGTATCTGTTAAAGGCTGACCGTTTGCAATGGCTAAACGCTCTGCAATGACTTGTCGGTTGTCTTCAAATTCTTCAAACGTAATCGATTTGTCTGCATCACTTTGTTGAAAAGCCGTTTTTAATAATAATGTAGAGATTCCGAAGTTTCCAAAAGTGTTTCCTGTGCCATTTGGCGATAACGAAATGTACTCTCCGTTTTGAACGTTGAATTGTTCCGAGAAATTCTCAGAATAATTACGATTGGCAACTAGATCAATTTTTAAGTCTTTTAATGGTTCAACTAAGGCTGAAATGTCTAAGTTTTTGTTATGAACTTGCGTAAATTGCTGATTAAATTCTGAAAACTCTGTTAAATATCCTCTTCGCGCTGCTTCATACCGAACATCTGCTTGACTACCAAATACGAATCCGATAGATGGTTTTAAGGTTCCAATGAATCCGATAGAAGGTGTATATCCTGGTAGTACTTTACCGTTATTTTCTGAGTAACTTATATTGATTCTTTTTACACTTCCAACAACATCTACAACCGTATTGAAAATTTTTGCTCCAGCACTTGATTTCGATGTTTTATCCTTGTCTTGATTTGTCGCAATACTTCCCGGAACACCTGGTTTACTGGTATTTCCTGAACGCAAGTTTGTTTTCTGATTCGTTTTACGTTTTCTCACAAATCCTATGTGTTTATAGAATTTTGTCATATCCAACGTAGCATTAATAGTATGTGTGTTTGCGTTTTGAATCGTGTTTAAGCGTTCTCCCGAAACTTGTTGTAACACATCCGAACCACGTTGCCAGTTAAAATCTCCCGTATAACTATAGGTTGCATTTAAGAAACTAAACGTTGGAATTTTGTTTAATGGCAAATCATATGTCAATTGTAATGATTGCGTATGGAAATTTGGATCTCCAACATCCCAAAATCCGTCCCAAATTCCGTAATCAACATCTATTTCATCATTTTCATCAAAGTAATTGTTAACAATGTTGTTATTGGCTGCCGTGAAGTTGAAACGCAGTGAGTTTGTTAAATTGTAATTAACCGCATATGACCAATCGAATAAAAAGTTACGTTGTTGCAATCGTGGTAAGTTTTCCGTTTCTGCATCTGGCAATAATGGATCTCTATACACTTGATCGTTGAAACTTCTTGTAATGTTAGAGTTTAACGAAATACTTGTTGGTAATGGATTGAAATTGAAATCTTTTAACCATTTCCAATATTTTCCAGTAAATAAAGAATCGTTCTTTTTGAATGGCTCAATTGATGTTGGCTGAAAGTTGAAGTTATAATCTAAACCTGCACGTACATTTTGATCGCGTAACGATTTTATTTCGTAATCGTGGTGTTCTGTTTCGTTATATGAATATGAAAGTGTAACGTTTTCTACATCATAGAAATGTGGCTTTTGTTCTGCGCCTCTTTCTTTTCGAACACCAATAAAGTTGATACTTGTTCGTTTTGTATAATCAACAGCTTCTTCTGTGATTCTGTCTTTTTCTGCCTGCGTATCGGCTAAATCCAATCGATCGTCTAAACGAATATCTTGATAAAACGGATCATATTCTGGCGTAACGACTTCTTCACCAATACTATAATTAAAAGGAATTTTAATTCCCCATTTTTTAGGTAGTAATTGTCCAAGACTTATATTGGTCACAATATCATATTGCTTTACATCTTCTCTACTTCTTTCATTTGGCGATTGCTCCAAGGTTCCAAAACCAACTGTACTCATTCTTCCTGTTGCAGAAATCGTAGCAAAATCGGCTAAGTTTGCATCTAATGAACCTACAGCTGCCCAACCACCTTGATTTTCTAATTCTGACAAACGCAATTCATTAAACCAAAATTCCCCACAAATTGGAATTCCACCAACTGGCGTATTTGTTGCATCTAAATTTATTGCTGTTGTATTTTTTATACCCACCATAAGTGAACGTACGCGACCAATTGTTGGATTCCCAATAATGGCAATTCTCATGCGCTCATCGGGTGCGTAATCTGCAAATTGATTCGTAATTTCATCTGCATTCTCATTATAATACGCTGCTTCTGTAGCGCCACTGGCATTGTTGAAGTTTGCTGCTTTAATTCGTGTTAATAATGCTAATGGAATGTCAAATTCATTTTTCCAAACATCTTCTGGCGAAGATTCATTATCTGCTGTTACATTTAATGGAATTTCAACTTGATAGTAGTTTTGCGTAAAGTCATTTCCAAATCGCAAGAAAGCGACTGCTTGTTGATCTCCTAATTGTTGTGATTGTCCAGCTAATGATTCCGCATGCACAAACATTTTTAAGTTTTTATACTGTCGTAAATCAATATCAATATTTTTGAAAACACCTCTGGAATCTCCCGATTCTAAATCGCAAATTGACATTGAAAGCGATTGTTCATTTTGACGAATTACGGTGTTATTATTGTTTAATTGTTCACGCACAACTCCCGGAGGCACTACATACCCAATTGGATCTTTGTTAGCGTTTTCCTCAATATTTACTGTATTTACATCAAATTGTGTTCCTGTATCTACACCATCTTGCGGACTGTCGCCATTGTCTTGTAATGTAAGATTATAACGTCTCCAATCACCACGAATTAAATCTAACGTTGCAAAACGTAATACTGTTGGCTCGTTAAAACCTGTCATATACATACGAATAAAACGAATAGAACGTAAATCATTTAATGGAATTTTTTCATTTTGCGTTACCGTAGCATCTGGCGACTGATGGAATTCAGAGATTGGAATTTTGAATTGAACCCAACGCGAGTTGATTGACGAACCGTTTGGCAGTTCAGTTACAACAGTACGTTCGTCTGCGATGTATGTTGACGATGAACTAATTCCTGGATTGATAGGAACTCTGAATTGATAGTAATTATCAATCGTATTCATGGTTTGATCTCGGTTAATGTCTTCCACATCCGGAACCGTTGTTGAACCTCTATTTGTGTCTGAAACTGCAATTGGTGAGTTTCCTTGTGTACCGTTGTAGTTTTTATATCGATTTAAAACATCTCCATCAGCATTTAAGAAATATTGATAGTTATCTGCTGCCGGATCGGCTTCACCTGCATAGTTTGTATATTTTGCACCTTCTTCATCATCTGGCAAACCATCTAAACCAACATCTTGTACTTGTCGGTTTGCATCATCAGCATCAAACGCATATATTAATGATTGTGTTTGCGGTACTTTTGCCCACATGGTTTGTGTTACTAATGGATTGATTGCATTTGCTTCTGGCAATCCGTTTTCGTATTGTTTACGACCATCTTTTAGTACATCTTCAGAAATGTTACCGATGTTTAAAACCAATTCTCCACCTGGACTTGTCGTGTTTCCGTCAGAGAAATAAGGATCTAATACCCAAAATTGAATGTATTCAACATTTGCTTGCTCAAAGTTTGTCGTGGTTACAGGACGCATAATTCCTCCCCAACTATCTGGATCAGGTTGTCCTGCAAAGTTTGGATTGTTGTTGTATGGACCTCTTTCGTTTGGAAAATAAGATAAATCTAACGTAGTTTGAATCGTAGTTTGTCCACGCGCAATGTCTGTTTGCGGAAATATTTCATCTACAAATACTCTACGTGTTTCACTTCTTGAGAGATCATTATCACTAATTCCGCCTGGCGCTTGATTTCCGTAGAACACAGGATCAATGGTATACCAAGCTAGTTTTGCTCTGTTATATCCGTATTGAAGTTGGTCATTTCCAAATTGCCCACCTAAGTTATCGCCTAAAGTGTTTCCTGGTGTTCCTGGCGTACTTGCTAAGAACCAACCTAACGGAGATTTGATGTCAATGGTAGATTGTGCACCTTCAAAATCATCTACATATGCTGTTGCTTCTCCTTGAAAATCTGCATTTTTGGGACTTCCTGGTAATAGATATGCAAATTCTCCTCGAACCGAAACATTAGAAATTACATCTGTGTCTACGTTTGGCAATTTGTTAACCAATCGTGTTAAGAAAGGAACTTCTGTTGAGTAATTTGCATTAAATCCGAAGATAGAATTGTTTACTGGTTCTGCACCGTAATTTGCTTTTTGTGTAATTGGTCGCTCATTGAGATTTAAATAAGTTGCACCAATTAAAAATTTATCATTAAACTGATGTTCTACATTTATTCCTGTGAATCGTTTGTTTTGTTGTCCGAATAGCGAGTTATTTTCTACAGAAACATCAATTGGTGTGTTTGACGCTTTTAACGCTTCATCTAATATTTGAACACGCCCTAATTGGTAGTTTACGGTGTAATCAATTCCTTCTTGTAATACGCGTCCACCAGCTGTAACAACTACCGAACCTCTTGGAACGTTGAATGCTCCTAACGGAATTCCGTCACCACCTTGTGATTTGTAACGTCCTTTTAATTGAAATTTATTTAAATCTGCATCATCTAACGCGCCTGCTTTTGTTTCAACATACATACTTCTGTATACGTATTTTGTTTGGTTGCCATTGTAGTTGGCAGGAACGTCATAGTTTTCAGAAGCTGCATTTCTTAATTTCTCAAATAGATAGTTTCCAAATGGTTCTACTTTTGTGAATATGATGCGTCCAAATTCTTGATCGACAGTAATACCTGGATAATAATCGAAGAAACCATCTCCGCCTGCTTGTGGATTTTGATATACATCTAATCGATCTAAACTGAATACTTTTAATAATATTTCATCAGCTACATCCGCAGGTAATGCTGGACCAGATGCTGCTGCCGTAATGTAGTTTACTGGCGAAGGATCTGTGTATAAGATATTTAATCTGAAATCTTCTGGACTTAGTTGATATGCGTCCGTAGCATACACGTTTTTCATCATTAAATCCCAAATTGGATCTTCTACTTCAGTGATCGCACTTTTTAATAGTTTTACAACTAAGTTTTGATTTTGAATTTGTGTTGGATTCCCGTTTGCGTCTGTCGTTGTTACTTGTGTAGCGTCAATTCCTCCATTGGCAAATTCACCAACTTGATACACTTGTCCGTTTGCCGTATATTGAAATGCAACTCCTAATACTTCATCGTTACTTAAACGTTGATTTAAAGAGATGTATCCTAATTTCGTATTTATTTTGTATTCGTTTTCGTTTAATTTTCGAGCATTTTCAAGATATACATAATCAAATCCTTGTTGTACGTTTCCTGAAGCTGTTCCAAATCCTTGTTGAATGGTTGCAATGTCTCGGATTTGCTGTGTTAAAACAGAACCTGAACCAATTGTTTCTGGATTGTAATCGTTGTTTTCGTTATCTGGAAAAGCAGTTGGGTTTGCTGAGTTAAAGAAACCACCTCCCAATGCTGTACCGATTCTTGTTCTGTCTGGATTTGCTTCTCCTAAATCTTGTAAACCTACAATGTTACGAACATTGGCTGTTTGTGCCGATCGGTTGGTTACCCAAACTTCCACTCTTGTGATTTCAACAGGACTGTTGATAAATGGATAGTTTTCTAAAGCCGTATCATAGCGATCTCTAAAGTATTGTGATAAATAGAAGTGACGATCTTCATCATAATCTAATGCAAATAATGCAAATTCTTCAATAGTTCCGCCGCCTTCAGCTGTAATGGTTCTAGTTTGTGAACGTTGTTCAGAGAAAACTCCTGTAATACGCGTTTTCCCAAATTGTAATTGTGTTTTTACACCAAATAAACTTTGCGCACCTGTAATTAGTGAACTGTTTAAAGGCATACTTACATTACCAACTTCAATTTTTTGCAAAATATCATCTTCTGTTGGCGTAAATTCTAATTTGATTTGATTTTGAAAGTCAAACGTAGATTCTGTGTCGTAGTTGGCATTAATTTTTAATCGTTCTCCAACTTTACCTAGTAAGCTTAAACTGATTCGTTGGTCAAAGTCAAAACTTAAATTGCTTCGGTTTCTTGGTGATAATGCTGGATTGTCATTTTTTTGGAAACGAACTCCTAAATCCATTGCTACCGAACCTTGTGGAATTACTTCAATAGTATTTCCTCCAAAGATACTTTCAAAGAAATTTGAGTTGATATAGAATTTTGGTAATAAGTTTTTTTGTGCGTCTTCCGAACCATCTTTTTTACCCGAAATTGCATCTAACTTTTCCTTGAAATAGTCTTTCATGCCTTCCTTCAACAATAAATCACGGTATTGTTTTGGCGTTAAGATTAACGGATATCTAATATCATATTCTCCGACAGTTTGCGTGTAGATGTATCTGTCTATTTTTGCATCGTAGGTATATTTCGATACAATACTGGATGGATTTTTGAGTTTTATTTGCCCAATAGCATAGCCAGTTTGTGTCTTAGTTGTGTCTTGCGGCTGCGTTGTTGGTTCTTGCGCCGTTAGTATGGTGGTAAATAACAAAGCGAATACGGCTAGCGCATTTTTAATATGTTTCGTTATTAGGTTGGTATTGTTTTTCAAAGTAATTATAAGTTTTTTAATGCCATTTTTATCATTTCTTCTACTGTTCCGTTTGGCATTTCTTTAATTATTTTATCGAGGACTCTTTCAGATTGTTTTCTTGTATAACCTAATACTTCCAAAGCAGATAACGTTTCTTCTTTGTTTGTATTGTTTTGAGACATTGAAACTTCGTCAAGATCGTATAATTT
Source organism: Kordia antarctica (assembly GCF_009901525.1). Taxonomy (NCBI): domain Bacteria; kingdom Pseudomonadati; phylum Bacteroidota; class Flavobacteriia; order Flavobacteriales; family Flavobacteriaceae; genus Kordia; species Kordia antarctica. The sequence continues at coordinate 4,146,979 of NZ_CP019288.1, read as the reverse complement.
TAAGACTTTGTCTTTTAATTCTATAATAACACGCTGTGCGGTTTTTGCACCAATTCCTTTTACACCTTGAATTGTTGCTACATCACTTGATCCTATTGCTTCGCATATTTGCTCGGCAGTTAAGGACGACAACATCGTACGCGCTGTGCTTGTTCCAATTCCAGAAACTGAAATTAACAACCGAAATACAGCACGCTCACTTTTTTGAACAAAACCATAAAGCATTTGCGCATCCTCACGAACGTACAAATGTGTGAATAGTTTTATATTTTCTTGGTTCGGGATTTGAGAAAAGGTAGTTAGCGAAATGTTGATGAAATATCCGACTCCATTACATTCAATAACCACATCCGTTGGATTTTTCTCTATGAGTTTCCCTTGTATGTGAGTAATCATCTATTTGTTACTAGTTAAAGTCCCAAATGTAATAAATTTATTCACATTTATTTAACCATTTGTGCCTTTAATATACTAATACAGTATACTTCTTTGGTTTATATTTCTTCTTTTCGTTGTTGCAACTTTCCTTTTTCCTGTGCATCTACTACAACAACAGCCGCCATATTTATCATTTCATCAACACTAGCACCAAGTTGTAAAATGTGAACTGGTTTGCTCATTCCCAACATAATAGGACCAATAGAATCCGCTTTGTTTAACTCTTTCATGAGTTTGTACGTAATGTTTGCTGCGTCTAAGTTTGGAAATATCAACGTATTAACTTCTTTTCCTGCTAATTTTGAAAATGGAAATTTTTCTGCAAGCATTTCTTTGTTTAATGCAAAATCGGATTGTAAAGCGCCATCAACAGTAATATCTGGGTGATATCTGTGTAAATAATCAACAGCATCATCCACTTTTTTCACTTTTTCATGATTAGATGAGCCAAAGTTTGAATAGGACAACATTGCAATGTTTGGTTTTAAACCGAACATTTTTACCGTTAACGCAGTCATTTGTACAATTTTTGCCAATTCTCGTGCAGACGGATCAATATTAATAGAGGTATCTGACAAGAAAATGGGTCCGCGCTCTGTAATCATTAAATTTGTGGTCGCTATTTTTTGCACACCTTTTGCCGTTCCAATAAGTTCTAACATCGGTTTTACTACTGCTGGATAACTTCTGGAATATCCTGAAATTAATCCGTCAGCATCACCTTCATTTACCATCATTGCTGCAAAGTAGTTGCGTTCTCGCATTCTACTTTTTGCATCAAGCATAGAAACTCCTTTTCGCTTTCTTGATTTCCAATAAATTTCTGCGTACTGTTTTCTTTTTGCTTTTTGATCGCTTTTTTTCGGATCAATAATTTGTACATCACCATCAAATTCAAGCTCTTCTCGAAGTTCACGAATTATTTTTTCGTTCCCTAAGAGAATCGGAATTGCAATTCCTTCATCATATACATATTGTGCAGCTTTTAATACATCTAAATGATCTGCTTCCGCAAATACGATCCGTTTCGGATTCGTTTTGGCTCTGTTATGCAGTAATCGAATAATTTTATTGTCCGATCCTAAACGTTGCAAAAGTTCGTCTTCGTATTTGACCCAATCTTCAATTGGTTCTGTGGCAACTCCTGAATCCATTGCTGCTCTTGCAACTGCTGGCGGAATTCTTCCAATAAGTCTTGGATCAAATGGTTTTGGAATAATGTACTCTTTTCCAAAGGTGAGTTTGGTTTCTCCGTATGCAATGTTTACTTGCTCTGGCACTGGCTCTTTTGCGAGTGCTGCTAATGCATTTACCGCAGCCATTTTCATTGCTTCGTTAATTTTTGTTGCTCTAACATCTAATGCTCCACGAAATATGAACGGAAATCCAAGTACATTGTTTACTTGATTTGGATGATCTGATCGTCCTGTTGCCATAATGATATCTTTTCTGGAAGCGATTGCTTCTTCATACGAGATTTCAGGTGTCGGATTTGCCATTGCAAATACTATTGGCGAATCTGCCATAGAACGTAACATGTCTTGCGACACAATGTTTCCGACAGAAAGCCCTAAGAAAACATCGGCTCCTTTCATCGCGTCAGCTAACGAATCATAGTGTTTTGACGTTCTAAAACGCGCTTGCATCGGCGATAAGTCAGTTCGTCCAATATGTAATAAACCATCTGCATCAAACATTGCAATGTTTTCCAATTTCGCGCCAAGCGTAACATATAAGTTCATACAAGATATTGCTGCTGAACCTGCTCCAGATACCGCAATACGTATGTCTTCAATTTTTTTACCTGTTATTTCCAACGCATTGATTAATGCCGCCGACGAGATAATTGCCGTTCCGTGTTGATCGTCATGCATGACTGGAATGTCCAATTCTTCTACGAGTCTACGCTCGATTTCAAACGCTTCTGGAGCTTTGATATCTTCTAGGTTGATTCCGCCAAACGTTGGTGCTATATTTTTGACCGTTTCAATGAATTTTTCTACATCTTTCGTATCAACCTCAATATCAAACACATCAATATCTGCAAATATTTTGAAGAGCAATCCTTTTCCTTCCATGACAGGTTTTGAAGCTTCAGGACCAATATCGCCTAAGCCTAAAACTGCCGTTCCATTAGAGATTACAGCGACTAAGTTTCCTTTGGCGGTATATTTATAGACATTTTTTTTGTCTTTTGCTATTTCTAAACATGGTTCTGCAACTCCTGGAGAATAGGCTAAAGATAAATCGCGTTGGGTACTATATCTTTTGGTAGGAACCACTTTTATTTTCCCCGGTCGCGGCTTCGCGTGATAAATAAGTGCTTCTCTTCTTAGACGTTCTTGGTTACTCATATTCTTGGGTTTCATCGCCTATAGCTGGTTGTGAAATTATAGGCAATATGAACTTGCTAATTTAATTGTATGTACGTGAAAGAAAAAATTTAATATGGTTTCTTTAGTATTATTTAACGAAAAGCCTTGGAATCACAGTTCTACTCTGTCTTCAAAAACTTAATATTTCGTACTAATCCTGTGTATTTTGTACGCTTTACAGCAGATTTTTTAAAGAGTTCATTAAAAACTTCTTGTGTGATTTCTTCCCACTCTTTTTTACTCATCGACAACAATTCTGGATGTGGATTGAATAAGGGTTCGTTGTGTGGTTTTGAGAATTTATTCCACGGACACACATCTTGGCAAATATCGCAACCAAATACCCAATCGTCAAAGTGTCCTTGTACGTGTGTTGGAATTTCATTTTTTAGTTCGATGGTAAAATACGAGATACATTTGCTTCCGTCAACTACATACGGATCTACGATTGCTTGCGTTGGACACGCGTCAATACACGCTGTGCAACTTCCACAGTGATCGGTTACTGGCGAATCGTATTCGAGATCTAAATCTATAATTAATTCAGCAATAAAATAGAATGAACCTACTTGTTGCGTGAGCAGATTGCTGTGTTTTCCAATCCAACCGAGTCCACTTTTTGCTGCCCAAGCTTTGTCTAATACAGGTGCAGAATCTACAAATGCTCTTCCTGAAACTTCTCCAATTTCTTCTTGAATGAAGTTTAGTAAGTGTTTTAATTTGTCTTTTATGATAAAGTGATAATCGGTTCCGTATGCGTATTTAGATATTTTTGGCGCTGCTGGATCTTTTTGTGTTTCCGATGGAAAGTAATTCAATAATAACGAAATTACTGATTTTGAATCTTCTACCAATTTCGTTGGATCTAATCGCTTGTCAAAGTGATTTTCCATGTACTGCATTTCGCCGTGCATATTCTTGTTTAACCAAGTTTCTAATCGTGGTGCTTCTTCCTCTAAAAATCCTGCTTTGGAGATTCCACACGATAAAAACCCTAAGCGTTTTGCTTCTGCTTTGATGAGTTCCGTATGTTTTTGTGCTGAATTCAAGAAGTTCGTTTTGTGAATTTTAAAGTTACATCAATTGGTTTTAGTGTGATTAATGGCGCAATTTTCACTTCTGATTGATCTGTTTCGATATGATATTTTTTCAACATCGCACAAACCGACAACATCATTTCATAGAGTGCAAAACCGTTTCCGATACACATTCTTGGTCCTGCGCCAAACGGAAAGTAATGTCCTGCGGTTTCTTTTCTATTTTCTTCCGAGAACCGTTCTGGTACAAAATCATTCGGGTTTTTCCAGTATTTTTCGTTTCGGTGTAATTCGTAAAACGAAATTCCGATCATTGTTCCTTTTTCAATGTTGTACTCTTCGAAAGAATCATCTTCTATGGCAACTCTGTCCGTAATCCACGCTGGCGGATATAAACGCAACGTTTCTTCTACGCACATTTTTACGTAGTTGAGTTTTGCCAATTTTTCCATCGGCGGCAAGTTATCATCAATCGCATCAACTTCTGTGATTACTTTCTGCAATACTTCAGTATTTTTTGCGATGAGATGAAATGTAAACGTCAGCGCATTCGCCGTAGTTTCGTGTCCTGCCACAAAGAAGATTAGGATTTCGTCAATTAATTGTTCGTTGGTCATCGAAGTTCCATCTTCTTCGTATTTTGCTTTGAGCAACATATCTAATAAATCGTCATGTTCTTTATCAGATAGACGACGTTCGTCAATGACCTTATTAATGATATCGCGACTTTCTTGAACTAACATCATGTGTTTTGCAGTTAATCCGCTGACTTGATACCACCATTTTTTGTGTGGCTGACGAATTTCTCTGATGATAAAGTCTTGTAGTTTTTCAATAATTTCTTGCAAACGATGCATTGTAGTATCGTCCGAAGAGTAATTGAATAATGATTTTGCTACGACATGAAACGCCAATTCGTTCATGATTGGATATACGTCTACTTTTTTATCTTCTTTAATGGCTTGAAGCTGTTTGCCAATTTCGACTTCCATTATGGAAACTAATTTTTGCAGTTTTTCTTTATGAAATGCTGGCTGAATGAGTCTTCGTTGTTTTAACCAATAATCGCCACTTGCCGTTAGTAACCCTTTCCCAACGTATTTTGAAAGGTATTTTGTCTGTATTTTCGATTTGTTATAGTTCCGATGATTTTTTCGGAGCATGTATTTTATTATTTCCGCATCACGCGTTAACATAATTGTTTTCCCAAACGGCGGCGTAATCGCAAATGAATCGCCATGCTTATCAAAACCTTCTTTATGAAATGGAATTGGATTTCGTGTGATTGTAGACGATTTTAACAACAACTTGAAGAATGAGATTTTGTTTGGGTATTTGTACATTGGTTGCTGGTTATTTTGTTATTTTGTTGATTTGCTTGACTTTTACTTCATCAATTTTTTTTCACTTTCAACTTTTAACTTTTCGTTCTATATTCTTTATTTAATGGAAATACTTTTAAATTTAAAATTCAACATTTATAATTTAAAATTTCTAAAAAAGTCCGCCTTGTGTTGTTCCTTTTATTCTACCTAAATGTTTGTATGCTAATTCTGTGACTTCTCTTCCTCTTGGTGTTCTGAGAATGAATCCTTGCTGAATGAGAAATGGTTCGTAGACTTCTTCAATGGTTTCGCCACTTTCAGAAACTGCCGTTGCAATGGTTGAAATTCCAACGGGTCCGCCTTTAAATTTGTCTATGATGGTAGCTAAAATTCTGTTATCCATTTCATCCAAACCATATGCGTCTACGTTTAGTGCTTTTAGACTGAATTTCGCAATTGCAATATCAATAGTTCCGTTTCCTTTTATTTGTGCAAAGTCACGCACTCTACGCAATAAAGCATTAGCAATACGTGGCGTTCCACGACTTCTTCCTGCAATTTCAATAGCTGCCTCCATACTTATTGGTACATCCATTATTTGCGCACTTCGTTGTACGATGGTGGAAAGTAATTCTGTTGAGTAGTATTGTAATCGGCTTGCAATTCCGAAACGTGCGCGCATTGGCGCAGTTAGTAATCCTGATCGCGTTGTTGCGCCTATGAGTGTGAATGGATTGAGATTGATTTGAACCGTTCTGGCATTTGGTCCAGATTCAATCATGATATCAATTTTGTAATCTTCCATTGCGGAGTAAAGATATTCTTCTACAATTGGACTGAGTCTGTGTATTTCATCTATGAATAATACATCTCGTTCATCTAGATTCGTAAGTAAACCTGCTAAATCTCCTGGTTTGTCTAATACTGGTCCGGAGGTTACTTTTATGCTTGCGCCCAATTCATTCGCTAGAATATGTGCAAGTGTCGTTTTTCCTAATCCTGGAGGTCCATGAAAAAGTGTGTGATCGAGTGCTTCATCACGTAGGTTTGCCGCCTGCACAAATATTTTGAGATTTTCTAATACTTGCTCTTGTCCTGTAAAGTCTTCAAAGGAAAGCGGTCGTAATGCCTTTTCAACATCTAATTCTTCTGAAGAAAAGTTCTCATTTGTTGGGTCTAAGTTATCATTCATTAAAACAAAGATAAGAGAAAAAGCTTATAAAGGCATGATTTAAGCAAAGTTGCTTTTTGAATCATTATGTAATTAGATATTGATAATTATCTCACAATTAACAGGATATATTTTGAATTATCTTATACTAAATGTACTATTATATTACGTATAACCAAAAAATTATTTAATTATGTTAAAAAACATTCTAAAGTTAGATGGTGTTAAATCGCTATCAAAGAAATCACAACAGGAAATTAATGGAGGAAGAAGACCTCCTTTTGTTTGTGATGTCATATGTCCAACTTATTGCCATTGTATAGATGCTTATAATGATTATTGTGTGTTTAGTAGCGGACCTAAACAAGGACAGTATTGTACAGATTTGTAAATTCTTTAAAAGAAAAGAGTCGCTTTAGATTTTAAAGCGACTCTTTGTATGTGTTGTTATTTTTGAGATTTTCGTTTTCCTTAGATCTCCGTTTTCATGAGATCTGCATTTTCATGGAGATTTTAGTGATGCATTTCTTCTTCTCCGTCTTTCATTGGAACGTTTTGCGGAACAAAGTCATCATCATGACCTGGTTTGCTGTAATCGTATGCCCAACGGTGAACATGAGGAATTTCTCCTGGCCAGTTTCCGTGCATGTGTTCTACAGGAGTTGTCCATTCTAATGTGTTTGATCTCCACGGGTTTCGCGGTGCTTTCTTTCCAAAGAAAATACTACTAAAGAAGTTGTATAAGAATACTAACTGAAACACTCCACCAACGATTGCAAATAATGTAATTATTACGTTTACATCTGCTAAGTCATCAAATAATGGAAATTCAGAGTTTGTATAGTAACGTCTTGGTAATCCTGCCATTCCGATAAAGTGCATTGGGAAGAATACTCCGTACGCACAGACTGCTGTTACCCAAAAGTGTACATATCCTAAGTTTTTGTTCAACATTCTTCCAAACATTTTAGGGAACCAATGATATATTCCTGCAAACATTCCGTAGAGTGCAGATATTCCCATTACTAGGTGGAAATGCGCTACTACAAAGTATGTATCGTGCACGTTAATATCTAGTGTACTGTCTCCTAAAATAATTCCTGTTAAACCACCAGTTATGAACGTTGATACTAATCCGATAGAGAATAACATCGCTGGATTTAACTGCAAATTCCCTTTCCAGAGTGTTGTAATATAGTTAAATGCTTTTACCGCTGAAGGTATTGCAATTAATAGTGTCGTAAATGTAAATACAGATCCTAAGAATGGATTCATTCCTGAGATAAACATATGGTGTCCCCAAACAATTGTTGATAAAAATGCAATTGCTAAGATAGACGCAACCATAGCTCGATATCCAAAGATTGGTTTTCGAGAGTTGGTAGCGATGACTTCTGAGGTTATACCTAATGCCGGAAGTAATACAATGTATACTTCTGGATGTCCTAAGAACCAAAATAAGTGTTCAAATAATACGGGCGATCCACCTTGATAGTGTAATACTTCACCTTGTATGAATATGTCTGATAGATAGAACGATGTTCCAAAACTTCTGTCAAATATTAATAGTAATGCTGCTGATAGTAATACTGGGAACGAAACTACACCAATGATGGCAGTTACAAAGAATGCCCAAATTGTTAGTGGCAATCTTGTCATAGACATTCCTTTTGTTCTAAGGTTGATTACCGTTACTATATAGTTTAGTGAACCTAGCAATGATGATGCAATGAATATTGCCATCGATACTAACCAGAGCGTCATTCCCATTCCTGAACCAGAGATTGCTTGTGGCAATGCACTTAATGGCGGATAGATTGTCCAACCTGCTGATGCTGCTCCACCTTCAACAAATAAAGATAGAACCATGATTACACTTGAGATGAAGAATAACCAATATGAAATCATATTTAAGAATCCAGAAGCCATATCACGTGCTCCAATTTGCAATGGAATTAGCAAGTTACTAAACGTACCACTTAATCCTGCCGTTAGTACGAAGAATACCATGATAGTTCCGTGAATGGTTACTAATGCTAAGTACTTATCTGCGCTTAATACACCATCTGGTGCCCAGTTTCCTAAGAATATTTCAAAGATTGTGAACGATTCTTTTGGCCATGCAATTTGCATACGGAAAAATATAGACATCATGACTCCAATGACTCCCATAATAGTACCTGTAATTAGGTACTGCTTTGCAATCATTTTGTGATCTTGACTAAAGATGTATTTAGTCATGAAAGTTTCTTTATGATGATGTCCGTGATCGTCTCCGTGATCTTTTGCGTGTACTGCTGTTGCTGACATATCTATATATTATATCTTTTAATTATTTTGTTTACTTATTTCTTTGCTCCGAAAGTTGCTTGTTCTGCGATCCACGCATCGTACTCTTCTTGACTTTCTACGATAACTTTCATTTGCATGTTGTAGTGAGATTCACCACATATTTTATTACACAGTAAAAGAAAATCAAATTCGTAAGGTGCTAATGCTTCTTCTCCCGCAGCTAGTAATTTTTGACTTTTTCCTGCTCTGATATCATTGATACGCTTCACCTTGTTAATAATTTGAGGTGTTTCGCGCATTTCTTCCGTCGTTTTTGATGGCTTCATTGCGAACTCAGTAGTTTGCCCTGGAACACAGTTCATCTGCATTCTAAAGTGTGGCATGTATGCAGAGTGTAATACGTCTTGCGAACGCATTTTGAATACTACTTTTTTACCAACAGGCAAGTGTAATACTTGTGTAATTACATCATCTTGTGCGTATTTGTCTTCTCTATCTAAACCTAATATGTTTGGATTATCTCCTAAGTCAATTAAACGAACATTTGCTTTTCCTAGTACGTTGTCTTCTCCAGCATATCTAGCTTTCCAGTTAAATTGTTGTGCGTATAATTCAACTACAATTGGATCATCATCCATGTTTACATCCATGATTTCATTCCAAGTAAATAATCCATAAAGAATTAAACCTGCTAATGTTATTACTGGAATGATTGTCCAAATAAATTCAAGTTTATCATTATCTGCATAATACAATGCTTTTCTTCCTTTTTTCCCTCTGTATTTGTAGGCAAAGTAGTGAAGTAATCCTTGTGTTAGTGTTTGCACAAAGAAGATCAATATCATTGATATGATCATTAATGTATCTACACTATCTCCATGTTCAGAAGCGGAATTGCTAACTAATGGTAAATCGCCCCATTTTACAAAACATACGATTGTGATAATGTATATGAACATCAAGAATCCCATCATGAGGTATCCATTGATATTGTTATCCTTGTCATTTGCAACTTGACTAGTATCTGCTTTCGCTTGTGATAAGTCAAATATCTTCGTCAGCTGCCATATTGCGATTGCAATTAGGATAAGTACTATAATTGTTAGTAAACCAGTAGTCATCTTATTTTATACTGTTTTGAAATTAATTAATAATGAAATTGTTTACTTTCTTCAATAAACGGATTTCTTTTTGCCAATAATGGTGCTTTTGTTAGTGTTGTAAACACAACAAAGATGAATAATCCTAAGAATAATAATACTGCTCCTAATTCAGGAACTCCTAGTGACCAATGTGGACCAACTGTTGCTGGCATTACCATATTGAATACATCTATGTAGTGACCAAATAAGATCACGATTCCTGCAATTACAATGATCCAATTAAGTCTCTTGTAATCACTATTCATTAAGATTAATATTGGAAATATTAGGTTTAATGCAAGCATTCCAAAGAATGGCAAATTGTAATCTTCAATTCTTGTGATAAAGTATGTTACTTCTTCTGGAATGTTTGAATACCAGATTAACATAAATTGAGAGAACCATAAGTATGTCCAGAAAATACAAAGTCCGAACATAAATTTTGCTAAATCATGTAAGTGGCTATCGTTTACATATTCTAAGTATCCTCTTGATTTAAGATATATGGTAACTAAAGCAATTACTGTGATTCCTGATACAAACATACTTGCGAATACGTACCATCCGAATAGCGTACTATACCAGTGATGATCGAAAGACATGATCCAATCCCAAGACATTATAGATTCCGAGATTAAGAATAATACTAGGAACATTGCTGATAGTCTGAAATTCTTCTTGAAGTTGCTGTTATCGTTTGATTCGTCTTGACGTAATGATAAACGACGAGATATTTGACGATATCCAATCCAAATTGCACTATATATAAATGCTCTGATAATGAACCAAGGCACATTTAACCAAGCTTTTTTACCATAAGTTAATTTGTCAAAATCTTCATGTCCTACAGTTACAAGATTTGGATCCATCCAATGAAATAGATGGTTTAAGTGTAAGCTAGGCATACATAATATGATTAATATTATGATACTTATTGTTCCTGGAATGATATACGCAGTAATTCCTTCCATTACTCTGAATAATACTGGAGACCAACCTGCTTGTGATACACGTTGTATCGCATAGAATGCGAGTACTCCAAGTGATATCATCATAAAGAAGAAAGCTGCAACATATATTGCTGCCCAAGGCTTGTTTTGCAATTGTTGCAATTTGTGTTCGTCATGCTTTGCTGAATCGTGATGACCAGCTTCTGCTCCGTGACTTTCTGCGGAAGCATGTGCATCATCGTGTGCTTTTTCAACTTGATGATCCATTGTTGCGTGTGCAGCATCAGGTTTGTGATCGTCGTGAGTTGCTGTTTTAGCGTCATTAGCATGTTCTGCGCCGTGACCGCCGTGAGCAGCTTCCATTGCTTTCATTTCTTCTACAGTATCTGGGACAGCGGCAAGGCTATAGCCTACCATGATAACCCCAAGTACGAAGGAAATAATTGCAAAAAGTCTTAATCTATTTGAAAACGTATACATTGTATATAATTCTATATCGTTATTGGTCTATTTTAATTCTGCTTTCAATTTTAATACATGTTGTACCACTTGCCAGCGTTCTTCTATACTTAATTGACTTGCGTGTGATCCCATGCTGTTTCTACCATACATAATTACATGGTAAATACTTCCTTCTGTGATCGCTCTTCCTGGATCATTGTATTTAGGAATCCCTAAGAATTTTTCACGCTTTACTAAAGTTCCTTGTCCGTCTCCTTTGTTACCGTGACATACAGCACAGTAGATTCCGTACAACTCATCACCTTTTGCAAGATTTTCTTCAGTCGCTTCTAATGGATTCATCAATTCTGCTTTTGCAGCTTCGTATCCTTCATTGGTATTATCATACTCATATGGAAACCAACCTCTTTTTATACTTCCTTCGGCAGGAATTTGTGCTTCCATGTTGTTTTCTGCATATCCTCCATAAGGAACGCCATTAACTTCTTGGTAAGTTTCATATCCCACAGGCTCGTACATATTTGGAAAATATTGGTAGTTTGGCTGTGATTTGTTAAAGCATGAAGTCATCAGCAATGCTGCTCCAAAAACGACTCCTATTTTTATAAGGCTTTTCATAATTCTTATTAATGCTTTTTTTCAGTGACTTTAATTTCGGTAGCTCCTGTTTCTAATAACAGTGCTTTTAGTGCTTCTTCATCTCCATGAACAGATACTTCCATTAAGAAGTGATCGTCCGTTGTTCTTGGATCAGGGTTCTCAGCTTCTTTAAATGGCCATAATCTACTTCTTAAATAGAATGTGATTACCATTAAATGCGCTGCAAAGAATACCGTAAGTTCGAACATAATTGGAACGAATGCTGGCATATTTTCTATGAAACTAAAACTTGGTTTTCCACCAATGTTTTGTGGCCAATCTTGTATCATGATATAATTCATCATTACGATTGCTACAGTCAACCCAACACATCCGTACATAAATGATGTAATGGCAAGTCGCGTAGGCGCAAGTCCCATAGCCTTATCTAGTCCGTGTACCGGAAATGGTGTAAACACTTCTTCGATATGATGATTTTCTTGACGTACTCTTTTGACTGCTGCCATTAGCACATCGTCATCGGTATACATTGCTTGTATTACTTTGCTACTCATGGTTACCGTCTCTTAGTTTTTTATATTTTTCCCCTGATGATTTCAAGATTGATTTTACTTCTGCCTGTGCAATTACAGGGAATGTCCGAGCATATAACAAGAACAATACAAAGAAGAATCCAATCGTACCTATAAATATCCCTATGTCAACAAATGTTGGAGAGAATGACGACCATGATGATGGCAAGTAATCTCTTTCGAGAGAAGTTACAATAATCACAAAACGCTCAAACCACATTCCAATGTTTACGACAATGGAGATTATAAATGAGAACATGATACTTGTTCTTAATTTTTTAGACCACATAAATTGTGGAGAGAACACATTACATGTCATCATTGCCCAATATGCCCACCATTTTGGTCCTGTTGCCCTATTTAAGAATGCATATTGTTCGTATTCAACTCCAGAATACCAAGCTATGAATAATTCTGTTATATATGCGCAACCAACTATAGAACCTGTAATCATAATTACAATGTTCATTAATTCGATGTGTTGTACTGTAATATAGTCTTCCATATTACACACTTTACGCATGATAATTAATAGTGTATTTACCATTGCAAACCCAGAGAAAACCGCTCCTGCCACAAAATATGGTGGAAAGATTGTTGTATGCCATCCTGGAATTACAGACGTAGCAAAGTCAAAGGATACAATTGTATGTACAGAAAGTACTAATGGTGTTGCTAAACCTGCTAATACCAATGATACTTCTTCAAAACGTTGCCAATCTTTAGCGCGTCCACTCCAACCGAAACTTACTAAACTGTATATTTTCTTTTGGAAAGGTTTTACAGCTCTATCTCTAATCATAGCAAAATCAGGAAGTAATCCTGTCCACCAGAATACTAATGATACTGATAAGTATGTTGAGATTGCAAATACATCCCAAAGTAAAGGTGAATTAAAGTTTACCCATAGTGATCCAAATTGGTTTGGAATTGGTAATACCCAATATGCCAACCACGGACGTCCCATGTGAATAATTGGGAATAATCCCGCTTGTACTACTGAGAAAATGGTCATTGCTTCCGCAGAACGGTTAATTGCCATTCTCCATTTTTGACGGAATAGTAATAGTACAGCAGAAATTAAGGTTCCTGCGTGACCAATACCAACCCACCAAACGAAGTTCGTAATGTCCCAAGCCCAACCAACGGTTTTGTTAAGACCCCAAACTCCTATACCAGTAGATATTGTATAGATGATACATCCAATTCCCCAAAGGAATGCCATCAAAGCAATTGAGAATACTATCCACCATTGCTTATTTGCTCTTCCTTCTACTGGAGCTGCTATATCAAGAGTTACGTCATGATATGATTTGTCTCCCGTTACTAAGGGTTTTCTTATAGGTGCTTCGTAGTGCGACGCCATAATACGTTTATAATTGTTTCTTATTAATTCTTTTTTATGCTTCTTTTGTATTTCGAACCTTCACGTGATATTGTACGTTTGGCTTCGTTCCTACATGCTCTAACAAATGATACATACGATCATCTTCAAATAATTCAGCCACTTTGCTTTCCTTATCGTTGATATCACCGAATGTCATTGCTCCTGAACTACATGCCGCAGAACAAGCCGTTTGGAATTCTCCATCTTTAATTTGTCTTCCATCACGTTTAGCATCAAGGATTGTTTTTTGTGTTTTTTGAATACACATAGAACATTTTTCCATTACACCTCGTGAACGAACAACTACATCTGGATTTAATACCATTCGACCTAAGTCATCATTCATATAGTAATCAAACTCATCATTCTTATTGTATAGGAACCAGTTGAATCGACGTACTTTGTAAGGACAGTTATTTGCACAGTAACGCGTACCAACACAACGGTTATATGCCATATGATTTTGACCTTGTCTACCGTGAGATGTTGCTGCTACTGGACATACTGTTTCACATGGTGCGTGATTACAATGCTGACACATTACAGGTTGAAAAGCTACTTGCGGATTTTCCGCTGGATCTTCCAATCTAGCAAATCCAGAAAGTGATCCATCTCCTTCTCCGTCGCCAAACATATAATCTCCAATACCTAATCCACTGAAATTATCTTTAGCTTCCGTATCTTCATTAAAGGTTTCTTCCGAAGAATAGTATCTGTCAATACGCAACCAGTGCATATCTCTACTTCTTCTAACTTCAGTTTTACCAACGACTGGCACATTGTTTTCAGCGTGACATGCAATTACACATGCGCCACAACCTGTACAAGCGTTTAAGTCAATAGCTAAGTTAAAGTGATGTCCGACGGAACGATCAAATTCAGCCCACATATCCGCCTCTGGAGAAGTGGCATCAATCATTTCATGATTTTTGGACACTTTTGGCTTCTCGTTGAAGGTAAAATCTCCGTACTGATTTTTATCGCGCGTATTAAATATCTCTAGTGTTGTATCTTTTATAATGTCGCCTCTACCCATTAAGGTATTTTGCAACTGAACACAAGCAAATTCATGTTCGCCGCCAACAGCTTCAATTGAAACGGTTTGAGCCGCGTTGAAGTTGCCATAAACTCTATAAGCGTTTACACCAGTTTGCATTTCTTCTTTGATTCCGGCTTTTTTACCGTAACCTAAAGCTAAACCAACAGTTCCTTTTGCTTGTCCTGGCTGAATGATTACAGGTACATTTTCAATAACCTGTCCATTTACAGTAAGATTTACATAACTTCCGTTTAATCCGCCATTTGCAACATTCCAGTTTTTCAACTCTTTTGCATCTGCATCTGCTTGAGAAACTGTTAAATAATTATCCCAAGAAGCTCTTGTTATTGGATCTGGAAATTCTTGTAACCAAGGATTGTTTGCTTGTTGTCCATCTCCCATTCCAGTTTTAGCATATAGAACCAACTCCATTCCTGAAGCCGCTTTTGTTCCTGCTAATTTTCTAGCTTGTGAACCAGCATCTGTAGTTTGCGTTGCAACAACTTCTTCTTCACCTTCAACAGCCTCAGAATTTTCAATAGCTTCGCTTGCTTCTTCTGCCAAACCAATAGTCATGCTAGTCTTGTACACACCATCATGAATTGCTTTGTTCCACGAAGTGCCAAGTCCTAAAATGTTAGTAGACCAAATTTCCTTGATATACTCGTAGTATGTTTTTTCGTTACCTGTCCACTTTAATATAGCATCTTGAAATTGTCTTGTATTAAATAATGGACGAATTGTAGGTTGCATTACGCTGTAATGACCTTTTTTCATTTCTACATCTCCCCAAGATTCTAAGTAATGTGGAGTTGCAGCAACATATTTTGTATGTGATGCCGTTTCATCTTCTTTCATAGAAAAAGTAACAGCAAAGTCTAATTTCTTTAAGTTTTCCGCAAACTCATCACCATTTGGCAATGTATATACTGGATTTACTCCAGCCATGATAATTCCGCCAACAGTACCAGCTTTCATATCGCTAATTAGTTTTGCTACGGCTTTATCATTTCCTTGACGGATTTTACGCGGTGCAGTTGAATCAACCACTTCGCTATTCAAATGCTCATTGATTGCCAATACTAGGCTTTGTGCATCTACATCATTGATTCCAGATACGACAACTGCTTTTGAACCAGCTTTGTTTAATTGAGCAACTGCTTTATTAATTGCATCTTCAACTTTGTCAGATAGTTTTCTACCAGAAACACTGTTTCCAGTAACTCCTGCGTATATTTTTGCTAACGCAACTTTTTGATCAGAAGGCGATAATGGTACGCGCTTATCAGCATTTGCTCCAGAAAGTGACATGTTAGACTCAAATTGAATGTGTCTTGACATTTTTTTACGCCCTTGCTTTCCAGCAGGAATTCTTCCTTTAGCATATCCGTCATCATATCCTCCACCTTGCCAATCTCCTAAGATATCAGCTCCGACAGATACAATTACTTCAGCTTTCGAGAAATCGTAATCAGCTAATGCTCGTTCGCCATATGCTGCTTGAAATGCATCTAAAGCAGTAGATTCTGATATTGCATCATATACTACATGTGTTACATTTCCGAACTGCGCTTTGAATTCGCTGATTAGTTTAGCCGTTGAAGGACTTGCAAAAGTTTGCGTAAGTACTACCAATTGCTTTCCTGAATCTCTAACTGTACGCAATCGTTGTGTGATTTCGCCATCAAATTCTTTCCAATCAACATCAGCACCATCAATTTTTGGTTGCTTTATACGCATACTATCATATAAAGATAATACAGATGCATGAACTCTTGCATTTGCACTTCCTTTTACAGCAGCGTCAGTGTTGTTTTCAACTTTGATTGGACGACCTTCTCTTGTTTTAATTAAGATACTTGCAAAATCGTATCCATCTGCAATAGTTGTTGCGTAGTAATCTGCAACTCCAGGAATAATATTTTCTGGTTGCACTACATAAGGAATCGATTTAATTACGGGTCCTTCACAGGCTGCAAATGTAGCAGCGGCTGTACTAAAACCAACATATTTAAGAAAGTCTCTACGAGAAGTTGAAGAAGACTCTAACATCTCTTTGTCTCCCAAGAATTCATCTACGGGAACTTCTTCTACAAACTCATTCTGTCTAAGCGTCTCAACAATGGAGCTATTCTCATTTAACTCCTCAACACTTTTCCAGTATTTCTTGTTTGATGCCATATTATATATATAAAATTAGCTTCTTAATTATTAATATTAATAGTGACATTTTCCACATTCTAACGCTCCCATTTGAGACGCTTTGAATGTTTCAACACCATATTTTTCTTTTAATTGCTCGTGAATCTTATCGTAGTAAGCACTTCCTCTGAAATTCACATCTGTTTCTCTGTGACAATTGATACACCAACCCATTGTTAATGGTGCATGTTGCTCAACAATCTCCATTTCTTGTATTTCGCCGTGACATGTTTGACACTGAACTCCAGCTACCGAAACGTGTTGCGAGTGATTGAAGTATACAAAATCTGGTAAGTTATGAATACGAATCCATTTTACTGGTTTCGGTTTATTTACATAATCTTGCTTTTCTGCAACCCAACCTGTAGCTTCATATATTTTCTGAATTTCTTTGTTGTAATCAACTCCAATTTTCAGACCTTCCGCTAGTACTTCTGGAGCAACTTCAGCAATATTTTTATGACAGTTCATACAAATATTTAATGAAGGAATCCCTGAATGCTTACTTACTCTCGCTGACGAGTGACAGTATTTACATTCTATTTTGTTATCTCCTGCGTGAATTTTGTGTGAGAAGTGAATTGGCTGAATTGGCTGATATCCTTGATCGATTCCAACTTGCATTAGATATCCGTATGCAAAGTACGCAGAACCTAATAAGAAAATAATCGACGTTACAATTACTAAGAATTGGTTTTGAGCGAATGCTTTCCAAATTGGCGTTCCTCCTTTAGTATCTTTTTCAATCAACGATCCGTTTGCTACTGCAAATTTGTGAAGTGTTTTGTTTACTAAGAATAATCCTAAGGCTAGTAAACCGAATAATACGATTAATGCCCAAAGCACCATTTGATTTGAAAAACCTCCATTACCTCCATCCGAAGGTGCAGTAGGGTCCAATGGTGTAGTAACTACAACTTTCTCTTGAGCTGTATACGCTAAGATATCATCAATTTGCTTGTTACTCAACTGAGGAAAGGCAGTCATAACACTTCTGTTATTTGCCTCATACGTTTTTACAGCGTATGGATCTCCTGATTTGATTAAAGCAGAACTGTTTTTAATCCATTTATACAACCACTCTCTATCTAAACCTTCATTCTCCTCTAAGCGAGCTTCCACTCCTCTTAGCGCTGGTCCTGTTGATTTGGCGTCTAGTTTATGACAAGCTGCACAATTAGCATTGAATAAATTCTCACCTTCTTTTATTGCAGCATCATCTTGTGCAAAAAGAGAAGTTGAAAATGCTAGCATTAGCGCTAGCGCGATTCCTAAAATTCCTGAAATTGAATTACGGCGATTCACCTTTTTCATATTTTAATATCTTCTTAATTTGGCATGGTTTTTTCTAAGTATATTTTAAACTTAGATGTTCATGCTTATTCCAAATTTGAGCAAAAATACAAATAGCGTTTTATTTGAGAAATGTTAGTGAACTGTTAATTTGCAATTTATAGTAATTCTAAATAACATTTCTCACTAAAAGTTCGTTTGTATATTTTACATTTGTATAAAATTGTATTCATTATGAGATTTTTAGCTATAGAAAAGATTGCTATTTTAGCCATATCGGCTTTTTTTTATTCGGGAGTTGCCAATGCGCAACAAGGAGAAATTAATATTTCAAAAGACCCGAAAATTGATAAATTACTTACATATCAGAAAGAAATTAACCAAGAAACAGATAACGACACCCGTTTTAAGATTCAAATCTTTAATGGAAATCTTAAAAATGCACAACGCACAAAGTCAAGATTCGAATATAAGTATAGTGATATTCATGCGAGCATCAAGTTTGAAACACCAAATTATAAAGTTTGGGTAGGAAATTTTAGAACTAGTTTAGAAGCAGATCGTTATTTAGCAGAAGTTAAAGAAACATTTCCAAACGCCTTTGTTTTTATTCCTCCAAAAAAGAAGAAATAATACCAATTATTATTTAAAAGGAGCCTAAAATAATTTTAATTATAGTATGTACAGATAATATAGAAAATCAAAGCATAGCATCGTTACGGTTTTATTTTATATTGAAATACCTGTGCTGAGCGGAGTCGAAGTATGGGCACAATAGAAACAAATTATTAGGTGCATTTTAAGTGATAATTGGTATAACAAGTTCTGAAAAAAATCAGTTGACATAAAAAAAGGATCGCAAATTGCGATCCTTTTTTATTTGTATTATATAACTAAAGTCTATTTCAACTTTTTCTTTACAGCTACTTCTTGGAAAGCTTCTATAATATCACCTTCAATGATATCATTGTAATTCTTCACTTGCAATCCACAATCGTATCCTTTGCTCACTTCTTTTGCGTCATCTTTGAAACGTTTTAAAGAAGATAATTCTCCAGTATGGATAACAACTCCATCACGAATTAATCGAATGTTAGAGTTTCTAAAGATTTTACCATCGGTTACCATACATCCGGCAATTGTACCAATTTTAGAGATTTTGAATGTTTCTCTAATTTCAGCATTACCAGTGATTTCTTCTTTCATTACTGGCGATAGTAATCCTTCCATTGCATCTTTCACATCGTTGATAGCATCATAGATGATTGAATACGTACGGATATCGATTTCTTCTTTATCTGCTACCGTTCTTGCATTTCCTGCAGGTCGCACGTTAAATCCGATAATAATCGCATCAGAAGCACTTGCTAGTAACACATCACTTTCTGTGATTGCTCCAACTCCTTTGTGAATGATTTTTACTTCTATTTCTTCCGTAGATAGTTTTTGGAACGAATCCGTTAAGGCTTCCACAGAACCATCCACATCTCCTTTTAGGATAATGTTTAATTCTTTGAAATCTCCAATTTTGATTCTTCGACCAATATCTTTCAACGTTGTTCTACGTGTCGTACGAACAGATTGCTCTCGAAGTAATTGTGTACGTTTTGCTGCAATATCTTTTGCATCTTTTTCGTCTTCAAATACATTGAATTTATCACCTGCTTGTGGCGCTCCATCTAAACCAAGAATTGATATTGGTGTTGAAGGATTTGCAATTTCTACTTTTTTACCACGCTCATCATACATTGCTTTGATTTTACCACTTTGCTTTCCAGCAAGTAGATAATCTCCGATTTTTAATGTACCATTTTGAACAAGAATTGTTGAAACATATCCACGACCTTTGTCAAGGAATGCTTCTACAACTGTTCCAACAGCGTTTTTATCAGGATTTGCTTTTAATTCTAGCAATTCAGCTTCTAGCAATACTTTTTCTAACAATTCAGCAACACCTAATCCTGTTTTAGCAGAGATATCGTGCGATTGAATTTTTCCTCCCCAATCTTCTACCAAAAGGTTCATGGCTGCTAGTTTTTCCTTAATTTTTTCAGGATTTGCTGCTTGTCTATCTATTTTGTTAATCGCAAATACAATAGGAACTCCAGCCGCTTGTGCGTGACTGATTGCTTCTTTTGTTTGTGGCATTACATCATCATCCGCCGCAATTACAATAATTGCGATATCTGTTACTTGCGCACCACGCGCACGCATTGCCGTAAAGGCTTCGTGACCTGGTGTATCTAAGAATGTGATTCGTTGTCCACCTTCTAAGCTTACTGCGTATGCTCCAATATGTTGCGTAATTCCTCCAGATTCTCCTGCAATTACATTTTCTTCACGAATGTAATCTAGTAAAGAAGTTTTACCGTGATCTACGTGTCCCATTACCGTTACAATTGGCGCTCTAGGTTTTAAATCTTCTGGCGCATCTTCTTCTTCTTGTACTGCTTCTTCAATATCAGCAGCAACAAAGTCTACTGTAAATCCAAATTCTTCTGCAACAATAGATAATGTGTCTGCATCTAAACGCTGGTTCATGGTAACCATGATTCCCAACATCATACATTTAGAGATAATTTCGTTAATTCCAACATCCATCATCGTAGCAAGTTCACCAACAGTTACAAATTCTGTTGCTTTTAATACTTTGCTTTCTGCTTCTTGTTGTTCTAAATTCTCTTCAGTTTTTTGTCTACGGACATCTCTTTTATCTCTACGATGCTTAGATCCTCGAGATTTACTACTTTTTCCTTGAAGTTTTTCAAGTGTTTCACGCACTTGTTTTTGCACTTCTTCTTCTGTTGGCTCAACTTTAGCTACAGGAGCTTTACGTACAGGTCCGCGACGGTTGTTTCCACCACGATTTCCTCCAGAACCTCTACTTGCTGGACCTCTATTATTTCCAGCATTAGAACGGTTATTTCCTCCTGAACCAGTTTTTGAAATACGCTTACGCTTCTTTCTCTTATCTGCTTCGGATTCTTTTTTACTATCTTCTTTTTTCTTTTTGGCTTTATTAAATTGTGTCAAGTCAATTTTTTGACCTGTCATTTTTGGACCAGAAAGTTTTTGATATTTTGTTTCTATTGTCTTTTTTTCAGGCTCAGTAGCTTCTTCCGTTTTAGCTTCTGCAGCAGCAGGCTTATCCGCTGTTTTAGCTTTTGGCTCCACTTTTTGAACTTGTTTCGGTTTAGAAAACGTAGGTCTATTAGAAGCTGTTGGTTTTGCGCTTTCAGTTTTTACTGGCGCGTCTTCTTTTTTAGACACTTTTGGTTTTTCTACTGCTTTTGGCGCTTTTTGCTTTGGCGCTTTTTCAGCTGCTTTGGCAGGCACTTCAGGTGCTTTAGCAACTTGTTTCTTTTCCGATTTCGATGTGTCTTTTTGAGGGTTTAGATCTATTTTTCCAATCGTTTTCGGTCCAGATAAGTTTGCTTTTGCACGAACTACTTTTTCTCGCTCTTCTTTGATTCGTTGCGCTTCTTCCTGCTCTTTTACAAGCTGCTCTCTTAGTGCTTCTTTCTCCTTCCTTTTCTCTTCTCCAAGCTCTTTAGAAGCCACTTTTTTGCTCTTGTCGGTCTGAAAACCATCAAGCAGCACATTGTATACTTCTTGCGATATTTTTGTCGTAGGTCTTTTTTCCACAGAATGTCCTTTCTGCGTCAAGAAGTCCACCGCTCTATCGATAGAAATATTTAATTCGCGTAGTACTTTACTAAGCCTTATTTTGTTCTGTTCAGCCATAAGCTATTTTAAATTTTACCCTCTTTTATATAAAAAATTGCTTTTTTATCAATCTTCAAATTCTTCTTTTAGTATTCGTATTACTTCTCCAACAGTTTCCTCCTCTAAGTCAGTTTGCTTTACAAGGAAGTCTAATTCTTGCTCTAATACGCTTCTTGCAGTGTCTAAACCAATTTTCTTAAATGCTTCAATTACCCAAGCTTCAATTTCATCAGAGAATTCTGTTAATTCAACATCTTCTTCAACACCTTCACGATATACATCTATTTCGTATCCTGTGAGTTGTCCTGCTAATCGAATGTTAAATCCGCCCTTTCCAATTGCTTTTGAAACTTCTTCTGGTTTTAAGAATACTTCAACACGCTTTGTTTCTTCATTAATTTTTAATGAACTTACTCTTGCTGGGCTTAAGGCACGCGTTATATATAGTTGTAAGTTTGTTGTGTAATTGATTACATCTATATTTTCGTTTCCTAATTCTCTCACGATTCCGTGAATACGAGAACCTTTCATTCCCACACATGCTCCAACGGGATCAATTCTATCATCATAAGAATCAACGGCTACTTTTGCTTTTTCACCTGGTATTCTTACTACTTTTTTTACCGTAATTAATCCGTCAAAAACTTCAGGAATTTCTTGTTCAAATAATTTTTCCAAGAATTCTGGTGCCGTTCTCGACATGACAATCATAGGCTTGTTTCCTTTCAGCTCTACTTTATCAATAATTCCTCGCACATTTTCTCCTTTACGGAAGAAATCTGAAGGGATTTGATTTTCTTTTGGCAATACAATCTCATTTCCATCATCGTCCAATAATATTACTGCTCTGTGACGTATGTGATGTACTTCAGCTGTGTAAATATCGCCTACTAAATCTTTGAAATGCTTGTAGATCGTTGTGTTGTCGTGTTCGTGTATTTTTGAAATTAAATTTTGACGTAATGCTAAGATCGCTCTTCTCCCTAAGTCAATTAATTTTACTTCTTCAGATACATCTTCTCCAACTTCAAAATCTGGTTCAATTTTTCGTGCTGCTGTTAATTCAATTTCTTGATTCGGCTCTTCTACTTCTCCGTCAGCAACTACAATTCTGTTTCTCCAAATTTCTAAATCTCCTTTATCAGGATTTATAATGATATCAAAATTATCATCTGATCCAAATTTCTTTTTTAGTGCATTTCTAAAAACATCTTCTAAGATCGCCATTAGTGTTACACGATCTATTAGCTTGTCGTCTTTAAATTCCGAAAACGACTCAATCAATGCTAGATTCTCCATGACATGTCTTTAATTAAAATGTTACCATAACTTTAGCTTTTACTATATCTGTATAAGGTATTTCTTGTTCTTTTTGAACCGTTACTTTACCTTTTCCAATGGGTTTTGGCTCGCGCGCTTCCCATTGCAACTTTATTTTCTCATCATCAACAGCAACCAATGTACCTTCTACTTTTTTGTCGCCTGTTGTAGTTACTTCCAATTTTCTTTCCATATTTTTCTTGTATTGACGAATATGGGTAATTCCTTCTGAAACTCCAGAAGAATATACTTCTAAAGAAAAATCTTCTTCCTCTCTGTCTAGGTTGTGTTCTATGTTACGACTTACCTTCATGCAGTCACTTAATGTAACTCCATTATCACCATCAATCACAATCACAATCTTGTTTCCCGCGGTAATTTCCTTAGAGATAAGAAATAGCGATTGATCTTCATCAAGCACTTCTTGTAACAAACTATTAACCTTCTCTTTTAACATTCTTTAGTATGAAAAGAGGGGACTTTATGTCCCCTCATTTTTAGTTTTTTCTTCTTATAACGGTGCAAATATACACATTTTTTCTAATCTTAAAAACTATTCAACCAAAGGATTTTATTTGTAACTTTAGTTATTATTCTAAAAACTCAATAGTTAGATGAAAAAAATACTACTTCCAACCGATTTTTCAGATCAAGCAACGTACGCATTAAAGGTTGCAGCTTCGTTAGCGAAACAAAATGATGCTACTATTTATTTGATGCACATGCTTGAACTTCCTACGCATTTTTTGTCTGGAGACACAAATTTAGATGTTCCAGAACAGTTATTATTTATGAAAATTGCACATGAGCGCTTTGAAAAAACGCTAGAACAAGATTTTCTGAAAGACATAAAAATAGAAGTTAACGTGGAGACACACAAAGCTTTTGACGGTATTACAGAAGCAATTCGCCAATATGATATTGATTTGGTCG
Source organism: Kordia antarctica (assembly GCF_009901525.1). Taxonomy (NCBI): domain Bacteria; kingdom Pseudomonadati; phylum Bacteroidota; class Flavobacteriia; order Flavobacteriales; family Flavobacteriaceae; genus Kordia; species Kordia antarctica. The sequence goes on along the minus strand of NZ_CP019288.1, from coordinate 4,122,715 downwards.
TCATGGGCTCAAGTGGTGCTTCTGGCTTGAAAGAAATGTTTATTGGCTCTAATACAGAGAAAGTTGTTCGGACTTCTGACGTACCCGTTTTGGTAATTAAGAATGATATTGAAAATTTTAATATTGAAAATTTCGTTTTTGCATCCGATTTTACAAACGATCAGAAACTTGTTTTTGAGCAAGCCCTAGATTTTGCAAATAGTTTTAATGCAACACTTCATTTACTGTTTGTGAATACACCTAATCGTTTTGTGACTACCGCAGCCGCAGAAAAGAAGATGAAAGATTTTATTGCCGATTTTGATGAGCTTACAAAATATGAACTACATGTTTATAATGATGATACGATTGAACGCGGAATTTTGAATTTTTCACGAACTATTGATGCCGATTTGATCGGAATGAGCACACACGGAAGACAAGGTTTGGCACATTTTTTTAATGGAAGTATTAGCGAAGATTTAGTAAATCATGCATTGCGACCTGTGATTACTTTTAGGATTTAAAGTTTTTTTTAGATTGAAATACTTAAAAAGAGACTGTCTAAAAAGTTTTAAAAGCCGTCATTCTGAACTTGATTCAGAATCTCATTACACTGATTTTCAATGATTGTGAGAAACCGAATCAAGTTCGGCTTGACGAAACTTTAACTTTCTAAATAGCCTCTTTTAGTTTTTACCGTTCGCTGTGTTGTACATCTACATCACTTGCCGGAGCATACATGACGCCATTTGTACCTATTCCGTCGCAATAATCTACAATGTAAGAACCTATAAAATCATCATCCGAATAAATTCCAGTACTTAAACTATTGTAATAAGCAGTAGTTCCTTGATATGGCGGAGCAAAATTGAATAAAATGTTTGTATCATTTCCGCCATCAGATTCGTAACAATATATTTTTATAGTATTTACAATTTTTCTGTCTATGTTTTCAATTAGAAAGTTTGGATAATGCCAAGAAAAATCGCCACGAACACTATTCATTTTCGGTGTTCGTTTGATATTTAAGAATGCGCCTGATGAAGATATATAAGCTTCAATAAAAAACCATTCTCCTTTTCCTCTGAAAAAGCTATCGCGATCATCATGTGTTCTAAATCGTAAAATATTTTCTGTTCCGCTTTCACAATCACGTTCGCAAGGAGCGTTGCAATTAGATGGTGGTGTTCCGCCCGAACCGCCGCCGTCAATATCATCAGGCGAAACTGATTCAGCATTGGTTGGCGTGTCAATAATTGCTCCAGCGTTGATTTTAACCGATCTTCCATCATCATACGTAAAAAGTGTATGCATATTTTCGTTTTTAGACTTTTCAGTAGATAGTATATTTGACCTCGTCACAACTTCGCTATTTCTAACAATGAATGATTTTAGCAATGGTTTGTCGCCTAATTGCTGTGATTTCAACATACCATTTTCGTAAAAATAAATCGTTTCTGCCAAATTACTATCATCAAATCCATTATCGACATATACTCGATTTGAAAATTCTTGCACTTCCGCATCGCCAAGTAATAAAACTGTCATTGCAGGATTTATTCTTGTAAATTCTTTTAATAACGATGGCGTTTCTGCATTTCCGACTTTTTCTAATATGTTGCGTAACGAATTATTTCCAAATGCTTTCATGCTATTTTGCTCTTCCATTCCAACATAAAACTCTTGTTCATAATATCCAAGACGTTGTAATTTTAATGCTTTTTCTTGAAGCACTTCATTCATGTTTTCGTGAGTATCAATAGCTACTGACAGCAAACGCGCATATTCAAATAATGTTTGTTGTTCTGGAGATTGCTTTTCCACTTCAATCATAACTTGTTTTGAAACAATTGCTTCTTCTTCTACAAACGTTTCATTTTCGGAACAGGAATAGAAAAATGTAATTAATATGGACAGTAAGAATATTTTATGAATTGATGTTTTCATACTTTTTATAGTTTTGGTTTTCCGTACTCTTTTGATTTAGAAACATCAGGATTTTCAGGTTTCTCCCTTAGCAATTGAATATTTACGAACCACAAGCACCATGATCGCATTCCGTAGGACGCCACGAATTACACCACTTTGAAGGCTTACAAGCTATTCCCGTAGGTTCTGGCTCTGGACATGCTACAAAAACGGATGCTTCCATCATTCCGCCTTTGATGTGGAAATTAGCAATGTTTGTTTTGTTTAGGTTTAATTTTTCTAAGTTGATTTTCTTTTTTTTCATTGTGTTTGTTTTATAAATTATTATATACTCAATTTTTACTTTGACATAACCGGAGCTGAATGTATTTTTAAAAAAAAATTACTAATAACAACCTCATTTTTAGATTCTTATTTTCTTTTTCTTTGCTCGCACAAAGAATACTGAATCAAGTTCAGCACAGGCTTCAAAAAAAGAAAGTGCGTTTTTCCAGAGGTGTTTTTAGCTGAAAAAGCTAAAACCGTATTCATTTTTCTAAATTTTTTCCAAGGCTTCAAAAATTCTTAACGAAAAATCACTACTACACTACGGAAAAATTAAAATGTTGGTTTTTCCTGTATTCCTCGACCCGCTGTGAATTCCGCCAAAAACAAAAAGGTTCGCGATGTTTGATTTTTTGAATTTTAGTGTGTTCAATTTTACTTTTTGCTTTTTCATGTTTTTAGATGTTAGATGTTAGATGAATGCTATAATTTTGATCGAAGTCAAAACAAGTTTCTGAAGTGTTGCAACAACTCAAATGTAGCATGATTTTGTACCGAGAAAAAACAATGTTTGTCACCTTTTATGAATTGCATCTTTCAATTTATAAATTGCAGGATGTCTCTTATAAGATTCCGTATTAGAAGCACTTTCGAAGTTTTCATCTTAAAAAAGGTATATTTACCTAACTGCAAACAGCTTTTTAATCTCCAATTTTGTATGTATGCTTAGAAAATATTTTCCCACTACACTACATATTTTGTTCACTTATTTTGTGAATAGTTATTTCTTCTTTACTTTTTTCTTTCTTTTTTTGAATTTGACATATGCACAAGAAGATTCAGACTTTGTAATACCAGATTCGCTTCAACAGAAAACATTCAACGAATTACGTACCGCATTTGAAAACGTTGAAAAGGATTCGCTTCAGAAAATATTTTACGCAAAGTCCTATCTGGCGAAAGCCATAAAAGAGAAAGATAAACTCAATCAGATGATCGGATATGAGTTTTTAGGCAAATCTTTTAGAACTGATTACCGCAAAAGTTTTAGCTATTTTGATAAAGGTATTGCTGTTAGCAAAGATTTTAGCAATGAACGTTATCCTGCAATTTTTTACACGTATAAAGGAGCTGTTTTACAATACAAAGGAAAATATAAAGAATCGCTAGATAATTATTTGGAAGCGATGGATGCCGCAGATAAAAGTGGAAATTTAGAGTTGTATTATGTAAATAAATACAACATCGGAACGGTTAAATGGCGATTGGAACAATACCAAGAAGCACTCGATATTTATAAAGAATGTTATGCGTTTGAAAAAAACAACCCAAAAAGAGACACGTTAGATTTTATGCTTTCGCATTTGGCGTTGGCAAATTTGTATATTGAAACCAAACAATTGGATTCGGCGGCTTTTTATATTGACAAAGGAATACGAATAGCTGCTTTTACCAAAAATCCACGAATTTATAATCTCTTTGTGCTGAATGAAGGCATGCGCTTATTTTACAAAAAGCAGTATTTAACCGCGATTGATAGTATTCAGAAAACGATTCCTGTACTAATGAGTGATCGTGACAAATCGTGTATTATTGATGCTTATTTTCATTTAGGAAAGGCGCATGATTCATTACAACAAAAGGAAACTGCTATTGTGTATTATAAAAAAGTAGATTCTGTTTTTTCTGAACACACCAATTTTATTTCGACTAAAGTTATGGAGAATTATGATGCGTTGTATCAGTATTATAAATCGCAAAATGATATTCAGAAACAACTGCATTACACAAATAGAAAGTTATTTGCCGATAGTATTTTTTATAATAATTATAGGTATTTGAGCGCGACGATTTCTAAAAAATTTGATAGACGTTCGTTATTGTCCGAACAAGAAAAACTGAACGCAGCATTGAAAAAGAAAGATCGGAAATTTAACGTTTTTTTGAAAATTGCAGGTGCCGTATTTTGTTTATTTATATTTTTATTAGCACTATTCTATTACAAACAACAACGACTAAAAAGACGTTTTCAAGAGTTTGTAACACAACATACGCAAAAAAGTACTTTGATTCCGACACAAACTGTTCAAGCAACGGAAGAAACTATTGGAATTCCACAAGAAATTGTTGATCACTTGCTAAAACAATTGGCAACTTTTGAAAAAGAGACTGCTTACATTCATGCGGATATTACATTGACAGATTTAGCAAAAAAGTTTAAAACAAATTCTGCCTATTTATCAAAAGTCATCAACACTTTCAAGGATAAGAATTTTGCAGAATACTTAAATGATTTGCGCGTAGATTATGCAATTGATAAGATTCAGAACGACAAACATTTTTTATTATACACCATAAAAGCCATCGCTTTGGAAGTTGGTTTTAACAATTCGCAGTCTTTTGCAAGAGCTTTTAAACGAAAAACCAAAATGCAACCTTCTGATTTTATTAAACAAGTTAAAAATATAACTATTTAATAATCAAATAATTAGCTTTAAAATAGGAGTTGCAATTTATAAATTGCAACTAACACATTCAAAAACAGCAGCTTATTTTGTCAAAGTTATGGTAGCTTTAGAAGTAAATCTAAAATTTAATCGACAATGAAAGTAAAAAAAACAATTCTCAATTTACACTTACAAAAATCAAAAGTTGCACAACTAAATGCTACTGAAATCTTAAAAGGTGGCTTACGTGATAGCTCTGGTGGACCTAAAACATATCCGTACAACCGAATTTGTCATTCTGGTCATTATACTTGTGAATAAAACTTGACGAGTTCATTTATAAAAAAAGAGGCTATCTGAAAAACTTTAATAGGCTTCATTCTGAACTTGATTCAGAATCTCATTATTTTGATTTTCAATGATTATGGGAAACCGAATCAAGTTCGGCTTGACGAAAGTTTAACTTTCCAGACAGCCTCTTTTTTATTTACTACAATCCAGAAGTCTAAACCTACAACAAATTCGCCATTATATTAAACAAGTTTGCTTTTGTAGCAAAGTATTTATTCTCTAACTCAATTGCCTTTATTTTGTTTTCTATAAGTTTCGCTTCGCGCGAATTGACTAAGAACAACGAACTTTCTCCCAGAAAAAATTTACGTTCTTCTGCTTGCAATAATACTTGGTAATCGTTGACCAATTCTTGCGTAAGTCTGTTTTGCAATTCGTACGATATTATTTCTTGAGTAATCGCGCTTATTTTGTTTTTCAGCGTCACACGCGTTGTGGTGCGTTCAAATTCTAAGTCTTGTAGTTTTAATTTTGCCAAGCGTAAATCTCCGCGTTCTTTTCGTAGAAATAACGGAAAACTAATGTGTACGCCACTTTTATAGTTTTGTGTATTGAACGTTCCTGTTTCGTCTGGAGTTTGCGACAAAAAATTGTATTGCAAATCTATTTGAGGCAATAATAGGTTTTGTTTTAAACGTTTATTCAGTTGTAAACTTTCATATTTAAAATTCAGCGATTGTATTTTTGGATGCGTTTCTACATCAAAATCTTCCGTATTAAAAGCCGTTACATTCAATACTTCATCAATCCGTTCAAATGTTGTTGTATCTGGATTGATGGTTTCTTTCAGTTCAACTGGCGTGTTATCATTTAACCATAAATAATTAGACAATTCCAATGACGATTTCACATACGTAATCCGCGCTTTTTCCAAATCTAACTTTCGTGTGTTTAGCGTTAATCGTGCTTCAAGCGTATCAATGGCAGCTTTTTCTCCTTCGCGAAAGCTTCTTTTAATTCCATCAAAACGCAATTCCGCATTCGATAAAAATGAATGATATACTTCTTTATTTCGATACGATTTTAACCATTTAAAATATGTAATTGAAGCTTCATATAGTATTTGATTGACCAATAATTGCTGATCTACTTGCGCTTGTTGTGTAAACAATTTGGCTTGTTTTAACATTGTCATTCGTTCATTAATTAGAAAACCTCTTGCTAATGAAATCGAAATTCCTGCGCTGTATAATCCGTCTGTTGGAACTGTAAATTCAGGATTTAAAAATTCGCCTGTATTTTCTTCAAAATTAGCTTTTAGCTCAATTCCGTACCACGTTGGAATTTTGAATGTTGCGTTGAGTTTATCGTAATATTCTGTCTTTTTGAATTTTTTTCGATCATAATCAACTTCAAATTTAGGATCAAATGCTCCACGCGCTTTCAACAATTTCGCTTCACTTTCGTTGATAATTAAATTGGCTTGTTTTACAATTGGATGATACGTTTTTACATAGCCAAGATATTCATTTAACGATAGAATACTATCTGATGAATTTTCAGTTTGCGCAATTCCGTTTCCGCTGAAAAGAACTATAAGTAGAAGAAAAATGTATCTCATCATTAATTTTCCTTAGCTGATTTTTCATTTTTATTTTTTCCGTCAGGCTGATAGTAATTTGGTGGAAAACTATTTACTTGTCGCCAAAGTTCAAACCAAATTGGTACATCATTCAGCAACGCAATTGTTTTTGCACCTGAACCAACTCGAATCGCTTTTGGCCATTCATGATCGTTTTCATCTGGCGCAAGCAAAATTCTGTATTTTCCGTTGTCGCTGATAAAATTTTCAATTGCTACTACTTTTGCGCCATAGGTTCCGTACGAAACATTTGGCCAACCGCTGAATATGATTGCTGGCCAACCATCAAATTGCACACGTACTTTTTCGCCAATGTGAATTAATGGCAAATCTATTGGACGCACGTAACTTTCTACTGCCAATTCGTAACCTGCTGGCATGATTCCTACCAATTTTTCGCCTTCTTTGAATGTTTCGCCAATTCCGCCTTTTATCGCTTTGTTTATAAAACCATCTTGCGGCGCAGTAATGTATAATAAGCCATTTCTGACTTTGTAATTTGTATACGCATTTTCGAGTTTGGTAACTTGCGCTTCTGTGTCAAACTGACTCGATTGTGCTGTAAAAACATCTCCTTGTGCTTTTGAAATTTTATCTGTATACGAAGCTTGCGTTCGAGATAATTCTATTTTAGCGTTGAGCAATTCGTTTTTATTTGCTAAGTATTTATTTTCTATTGAGATTAATTTCGCTTGTGTTTCTTGCAATTTTAAGCGTTTTTCTTCCACATCTTTTACTGCTTTCAAACCTTCTTTTTGCAACGTTTCCGTCCGATCATATTGACGTTGTGCAATACTTTCGTTGATTCGAGCCGCTTCTACATCAATACTATCGCCTTTTATTTTTAATTTTGCTTGCAATAGTTTGTTTCGAGTTTGCTCTAATTTTAAATCTCTTTCATTCAATAGTGCTGAAATTTGTCGTTCCAACGCACCAACTTTTCCTTTATACGCTGTTACAGAAGATGCTTTTGCTTTGATTTGATCGCCAGTTCTTTCCACCAATCTGTCATCAAAATAATCACTTTTTACTTCTGATATTTTCAAAATCGTATCTCCTTTTCGTACCGAATCGCCTTCACGCACAAACCATTGTTCTATGCGTCCTGGAATTTGTGATTGAATCGTTTGCGGACGTTGATCTGGTCGCAATGTAGTTACAAGTCCTTGTCCAGAAATATTCTGTGTCCACGGAAGAAATAATACAATAATTCCAATAAAAGCAAATGCCAACAAGAACTTATTGAACTGTTTGTAATAATGTTTATCAAAGATGTTTTTACCAGATTTGAATTTGGTAAGATCGACCTTTTTGTTGAGTTGATTATTTGAAATGTTTAACATGCTTTTCGACTTTTAATTTCTCCTTTATCTAATATAATCAATCCTTTGCAGCTCGTTTTCCAACGTTCGTTGCTACTCACTACAATTAGCGCCCACGGATTTGATGCATCTGTTAAGAATTCAATAATGTCATTACTTTCATCTGCGTTAAATTGATCGAGTGGATCTTCTAGAATCAACACTTTTGGCTTTTTAATAATCGCTCTAGCCAACACTATTTTTTTAGAAATGTTATACGAAATTTGTTTTCCTTCTGGGTTTAGTATGGTTTTTAAACCTTTTGGTTGTTCTTTTATAAATTGTGTCAACCCAACTTTTTCAAGTGCCCAAAATATCGTTTCATCGGAAACTTCTTCATTCCCAAAAGCTAGATTTTCGCGGATTGTTCCTTCAAAAGGAGTTTCTTCTGAAAGTGATAATCCTAAGTGCGATCTGTAATGATTTAAGTGTAAACTTTCTATTGAAAATTCATTGACATAGATATTTCCCGCGGTTGGCGCAACAACAGCCGCAATTAATCGTAATAAGCTTGATTTTCCAGAACCACTTTCCCCTTGAATTAGAATCCTACTTCTTGGCGTGATTGCTAAAGAGATATCTTTTAATATTGGTTTTTCTCTATCTTCTACTTTGTATGAAACCTTATCCAATTCAATTGTCATACTAGATGTAAAATTTGGTGTTTCGCCTTCTTGCGCTTCTAAACCTTTGTCTACAACTTGTCCTAGTTTTTCAATTGATGTTAATACATCGTAGAAAGATTCCAAACCAACAATTAGTTTTTCAACCGAATTAATGACTAATAAGATGATGATTTCTGCAGCGACAAATTGTCCAATGTTCATTTCTTGATTTAATACCAACGCGCCACCAATTAATAATAAAGAAGCGGTTACCAATACTTTGAATGATATCATTTGAATGAATTGCAATACCAAAACCCGAAAGTGGCTTTCACGCGCTTTTAAGTATTCTTCCACCAAAGCATCATTTTTTTTAAGTGCTAAACTCGTATTTCCTGAAAGCTTGAAACTTACCATTGTTCTTGCTACTTCTTGAATCCAATGCGCAACTTTATATTTATGTTTAGATTCGTCCAAGCTAGTTTGCAAACCTCTTTGTGCTGTGAATTTGAATACGAAATATATCAATACAAGCAATAAGATTCCGAAAATGATAAAAAACGGATGATAAAATGATAATAGAATGAGCGCAAATAGTATTTGCAATATTGCAGAGGGCACATCAATCAATATTTTTGATAATCCTTTTTGAATGGTTATTGTATCAAAAAATCGATTTGCCAATTCTGGCGGATAATAATTTCGCAACTCATCCATTCTAATTTTTGGAAAACGATAGCTTAATTCAAAAGAAGCTCGCATAAAAATACGTTGCTGAATGGTTTCTATAATTCGAAGTTGCATCAATTGTAATGCGCCCGAAAACACAACTCCAAGTGTCACTAATACTACAAGTACAACCCAAGAAGTAGACATTTGCGCACCTTGTATTAAGTTGATAATTGACTGAATTCCAAGTGGTAATGACAACGTCACGATTCCTGCAAAGATGGCATAATACAGAATTTGTAAAATATCTTTCTTCTCTAACCGAAGTAAGCCAACAAACCTTTGCCAAGGTGATAATTGAGTTTTTGCCATGTTTTTTACATTAAAAGCGTTCACTTTTTTGGTTGGTGAATATACGATGAAATTGTCAACAGTTCACCTTTTTAATATTTATGACCGCAAATATAATAGTATTACTATTAATTTTGAAAATAAATGTATTAATATTAACACGCTAACACATTAAATAACTCATTTTAAAATTGTTATGTATAAAAAATAGATTCACTTTTAACAAATTATATGTTTAAAAGTATCAAAAAGCAATATTATTTATCCAAATTACTTTCGTTGAAATTTGTTTAAGAATGTTTATTTATCAGCTGAAAATCCTTTTGAAGAAAGAAAGTTTTTTTTACGCAGAAATTCATTGAAGCTCATTTTGAATGAATTGCGCGGCTTTTTTTGTATAATTTGAAGATGTTTAAGGAAAGTATTATGAAAATAAAAAAGCTCCTTTCGTGTTGAAAGGAGCTTTCCGTTGGCCCACTAGGGCTCGAACCTAGACTCTTCTGTACCAAAAACAGACGTGTTGCCAGTTACACCATGGGCCAATGCTTTAATGCGGTTGCAAATTTAAAACAAAGTTTGAATTGAGCAAACATTTTTTTTGATTTTTTTAAATAAAATGATTCTTAACGTTTTCTAAAAAAATACACTTCATATATTATAAATTCTTAAATTCGCCGTTAGTCCTATTTAAAAGCATATACATGACTTCTTTAAATTTTAAAAAATGGAACACCATCCTAGGATGGACAGTTTTTTTTATAGCATTAATTACTTTTAGCTTAACGGTTGAACCGACCGCTAGTTATTGGGATTGTGCAGAATATATAGCCACATCAGCAAAACTTCAAGTAGGACATCCGCCAGGAGCGCCATTTTTCCAAATGATGGGTGCAGTTTTTGCTACGTTTGCTACAAGTGCTGAAAATATTGCCATTACGGTAAATTTCGTATCTGTACTTTCAAGTGCTTTTACAATTCTGTTTATGTTTTGGTCAATTACGAATTTAGTTAAAAAAGTTGCTTTAAAGAAATTGCCAAATCCGAAATATGGAGAAGCAGAAATAGAACCAGAATTTACACTTGGAAAAAAAATTGCTATACTAGGAAGTGGATTGGTTGGCTCGCTAACATTTTCATTTTCAGATAGTTTTTGGTTTAGCGCCGTAGAAGCTGAAGTATATGCAATGGCAATCTGCTTAATGTCTATTCTATTTTGGATGGCATTGCGTTGGGCAGATGAAATGCACAAGCCGCGAGGAGACAGATGGTTAGTATTGATGTCTTTGATCATTGGACTCGCTTTCGGAGTTCACTTAATGGGATTATTAACGATTCCTGCGCTTGGAATGATTTATTATTTTAAAAATTACAAAACTGTTACCATAGAAGGATTTATAATTGCAAACGTGATTTCGGTTGCCGTATTATTTTTTGTGTTTAAAATTATTCCACCAACAACATTGAGCTTTTTTTGGGGAATGGAAATATTTTTTGTGAATACGTTCGGAATGCCTTTTAACACCGGATATATTATGGCAGGATTATTTTTTATAGCAATATTCTATTTTGCCTTAAATTATACAAAGAAGAAAAATTATCGTTTATTAAATACAATTACGCTCTGTTTGGCATTTATTTTAGTAGGTTTTTCTACTTGGTTAATGATTCCGATTCGTGCCAATGCAAATACAGTGATTAATGAAAATGATCCTTCAGATGCACGTTCGTTGATAGCATATTACAATTTAGAACAATATCCAGAAACACATGTCTTGTATGGACCAATGTATACAGATGTTTATGGAGGACTCGATGCAGAGGAACCATATGTAGACGACAAACCGAAATATGAAAAAGATGAAGTATTAGGGAAATATAAGATTGTAAACCTATGGAAAGGTGCCAAGCAGAATTCTGATAGTAGCCACAGAGGTTTTTTACCACGTATGTGGAGTTCAGACAATGCGGTAAATTATATGGAATACAGTGGTTTGTTAGAAATTGAGCTAAAACCTGAATATCGAAATAATAAAGAAATTTCTGAAATTATCAGAGATTTCCAAAAACGAGCTGCTAACGGAGAAATTTACGCAGAAGATTACGAAAGTTATTTGAGGAAAATTAGAGAATATGTGAATGTGATTCCGCCGTCTTTTGGAACTAACTTACACTACATGCTTAACTACCAAATGGGACATATGTATTGGCGTTATTTCATGTGGAATTTTGTTGGAAGACAAGATGATATTCAAGGAAAATTAGACAATCACGGAAATTGGATTAGCGGAATTAATTTTATTGATGAAATCCATTTAGGTGCTTCACAAGATAATTTACCATCTGACGTTTCCAACAATAAGGCTCGCAATACGTATTATTTCTTGCCATTAATTTTAGGAATTATAGGTTTTATATTTTTATTAATGCGCGCGCCAAAACAATTTTGGGTGTTACTTGTATTTTTCCTGTTCACAGGATTAGCCCTAAAAATATTTCTGAGTGAACGTCCTTTTGAACCAAGAGAACGTGATTACGCCTTGGTAGGTTCATTTTACGTATTTGCCATTTGGATTGGATATGGTGTTTATGCACTATTCGATTCATTACGAACATATCTCGATGGAAAAATTGCAGCAAGCGCCGTTACAATTGTTGCATTGTTAGCAGTTCCATTACTCATGGTGGCTCAAAACTGGGACGATCATGACAGATCTAATCGATATACAGCGCAATCTACCGCAAAAGCATACTTAAATTCTATTGAAGAAGATGCTGGCTCCATGATTTTTACCATTGGAGACAATGATTCTTTTGCACTTTGGTATGCACAAGATGTTGAAGGTTTTAGAACAGATGTACGAACCATTAACACAAGTTTGCTAGGCACCGATTGGTACATTGACCAAATGAAACGAAAAGTTTACACAAGCGAAGCAGTTCCTTCTGAAATGACGCATGATAAATATAAACACGGAACACGGAATTATATTCGTTATGAACGTCATCCATCAGTTCCAGATAGTACGGTTTGGGAATTAGATCGATTTATGAAATGGGTTTTAAGCGACAAGAAAGAAACAAAATACGGATACTTAATCGATGAAGTTTACGATGTAGAAGATCCTGATATGCCAGCGAGTCAACGAAATCTCACCTATTATCCAGTAACAAAAATTAGAGTTCCTGTAAACAAGGAAAATGCTGCAAAATATGTGAGTCCTGAAGATCGTCATTTAATGGTTGATCATATTGATATTGAATTGCCTAAAACAGCGATTTATAAAAACAATTTAATGATGCTTGACATCTTGAACCAAAACGATTGGAAACGCCCAATTTACTTTACAGGTGGAAGTTTTGACAAAGCAGAATATATTTGGATGAAAGATTTTCTTCAGTTAGATGGTTTAGTCTACAAATTGATTCCGATTGAAACAAAACTACCTAGCAATTACGATATGGGACGCGTGAATACAGATTTAATGTATGATAACGTAATGACTTGGGATTGGGGAAATTCTGATAGTGACGACATTTACCACGATCCACAAACACGTAGACAAAGTATTTCGTACAGAACAAATTTGGCGAAATTGGTAGAGCAATTAGTGAAAGAAGGTAAAAACGATAAAGCCGAAACTATTATTGATTTGGCACTTGAGAAAATGCCGATTAAATATTTTGGATATTACATTTTCACAGAACCATTCATTGATGGATATTTCAAAATTGGAAAAACTGAAAAAGCAATTGCTGTTTACAATCAGGTGAAAACCAAATACCTTGAATATTTAGACTATTATAAAAGCGTAAAACTGAGTCAAAAATACGATGACATTGAAGAAATTTACGGGTATTTAGAAAAATATAAAAGCTTAATCGGATTGCTTGATGCAAATGATCAAAAAGAACTGTTAGAGAAAGAAAGCATGATTTTTCAAAGCTATGTTAATGAATTTAAGGATCTTTTTGACGATCTAGAAGAGTAATCACTTTTTCTCATGAAATTTTATACTGTAAAAACTCCCAAACTGGCTAAATGGATCTTTCCATCGCTAGTATGGGAGTTTTCAGTTACCGAGAAAAAAATCTATCTTACTTTTGATGACGGACCAATTCCAATAGTAACTCCGTGGGTTTTGGAACAACTTGCCATCTATAATGCAAAAGCTACTTTTTTTTGTATTGGCGATAATGTTCGGAAGCATCCAAAAATTTATAATGCCATTATTTCGAAAGGACATTCCATCGGAAATCATACACAACATCATGTAAACGCCTGGAAAGTTTCTAAGGCAACTTATATTTCAGACAGCATACTTTGTAGAGAAACGCTTGAAAACGCCTCAAAATCGTCACAAAAGACAACTACAAACTTATTTCGTCCGCCGTACGGCAAAATGAAACCTCAACTCGCAAAGAAGCTTCAGAATTTAGGCTATAAAATTATAATGTGGAATGTGTTAAGTGGCGACTTTGACACAAAATTAACTCCTGAAAAATGTCTCAAAAATGTAATCAACGCTACAGAAGCAGGAAGTATTGTGGTGTTTCATGATAGTTTGAAAGCGTATGACAAACTACAGTTTGTGCTTCCAAAAGTTTTGAAGCATTTTAGTAATTTAGGCTATACATTTGAACGTATAACGCTTTAAACATGTTCGGTAATCAGTCCAATAAGTGTATTAGCATCTTGTTCACCGCTTTGTCTCCAAACCATTTCTCCACCTTTGTAAATCATCAGTGTTGGAAGTCCTTTAACGCGTAAAGCTTCTGCTAATTCTTTATTTTTATCAACGTCTATTTTAATAACTTTGGCACGATCACCAACTGCAGCCGCTACATCACGTAACACAGCATGCATTTCTTTAGATTGCTCATTCCACTCTGTATAAAAATCTAACAGAACTGGAATATTTGCACTAATTAATTCACCAAATTTTGACATAAGCGAATGTTTAAATTTATATTGAATTGCTATATTTTTAACTAAAAAAACATGCAACCGCTGCTACAAATGTACTATTTTATTGCGATTATGCTATTTTATTACGTTTTTTCAACTCTATCACCGTAATTTCTGGCCAAATTCCGACGCGTCCTGGAAACGCCAATACGCCAAAACCGCGGTTTACATACAAGTATTTTCCCGCTTCTTCATACAATCCTGCCCAACGTGGATATCTATATTTTGCAGGACTCCATTTTAAATTTAAGAACGGAATTTCAATTCCAAACTGCATTCCGTGTGTATGTCCTGCTAACGTAAGTTGTATTTTTTTCTCAAAGTTGATAATATTTGGTTCGTCTGTAATAACTGCTGGATCTTCTCTTTCTTTAGTTCGAACCTCCATTTCTTTATAATCAAAGTGAGAAGGATCATGCGACATCAATATATTAAATTCGCCATCAGCAACATCTTTTGAAGCTTCTCGCAAACTTCCCTTTTTAGGAAAATGGCGTGATGCGCCCCAATTTTCAACACCTAAAATATTTAGTTTTTGACCATTTTTTTCAATCGTTCTTTTATCATTCAACAATAAATCAAAACCAATTGCTTCATGAACTTTTTCTATTTTTTTATGATTTTCTTCAATATCCTTTTGATCTTCATATGCGTAATATCCATAATCATGATTTCCTAAAATAGAAAACAATCCGTCTGTTGCTTCTAAGCGTTTAAACGTATCAATCCAAGGATTCATTTCTTCGGCAACTGCATTTACAATATCGCCCGTAAACAGAATCAGATCGCTTTTTTGCTCATTAATTAAATCAACAGCATATTCTATTTTTTCTCTATTATCAAAGCTTCCAGAGTGAATATCTGAAATTTGTGTCAGTTTATAACCATCAAACGCTTCTGGCAAATCATCAAAAAACATCGTATGCTTAATGACTTTGTAATTATATCTACCTTGAAAAACTCCATAAATAAATCCTGCAAAAGGTATTGCGGCAATTCCTAATGCTAATTGACTCAAAAATTTTCTTCGTGAAGGAATTGCTTCACTCACGGTCATTCCGTTGTGTTGAAAATAATTAAACAACGACGTGAAAAAGCGGAAAATATCTTCCACAAATAAAATGGCTAAAATGAAGAGTTTCGGAATCAAAAAAGTCAGCGCCATTGCAATGGTATATCCTAAAGAAATACTAAATCGCCCTTCACGCTCCGCTACATTCATTTGATAAAAAATGATTCCGTAAATAACAAATGTAACAATCCAATATCCTATGAGAATGAATTTATTGCTAGTTAATGCGCGTATAGAGAAAAACGTATATAGTTCTAGAATTAGAATTAAAATGATTGGGACTAAGAATCTTAACATTGATAAAATTTTAACAAATTTAACTTTAATCCATAAATTGGTTTTACGTTTTACAGGAACTTTAACATTCACAAAAAACTCCCGAATAGTTTCGAGAGCTTTTAAGTGTGTTTTTATTATAAATTTGGAATATCGTCTGGTGTAAAGTCATACAAATCATTGGCTTCCTCTTCTTTGAGTTTCTTGACTAAATCTAAAGCATCAGGAACCACATCACTACACAATACAATAAGCGCGCCTTTTTTTGCATTTTTGACAGCGAACAAAATCGCTTCTTTTTCCGAAGGAATGATCGTTATCTTCTTATTTGGATCGTGTATTTTAATTCCATCATTCAACATTTTAATCAATTCCTCTTCCGTTTTTCCACGCAAATTTTTGTCTTGACGAATAATTATTTCATCGAACATTTCAGCGGCAATTCCGCCCATTTCTTTATTATCTTCTTCTCTTCTATCACCAATTCCTGCAATAATTCCAACTTTCACAGTTGCGTCTAAATTATCGGTAAACTGTTTCAAAGCACGCATTCCGGCTGCGTTGTGTGCATAATCCAATAAAATTTGAAAATTCTTAAACTTGAATAAATTCAAACGTCCTGGTGTTTGCGATGCGGAAGGAATAAAAGTTTCCAATGCAACTCGCATATCGTCTAGCGTAAATCCTTTTATATAAGCTGTAATAACTGCTGGCAATACATTTTGAATCATAAAGGTTGCTTTTCCACCAAAAGTCAACGGAACATTTACGGCTTTTATAACACGCATTTTCCATTCGCCTCTACATATTGTAATGTATCCATTTTCGTAAATTGCAGAAATTCCGCCACGTTTTTGCATCGCTTTTATTCTTGGATTATTTTCATCCAAAGAGAATAATGCTACGTTACATTCTACGCTTTTACGCATTGCATAGACTAAATCGTCATCTGCATTTAAAATTGCTGTTCCTTCTGGCAACACAGTTTCAGGAATTACTCCTTTTACTTTTGCTAATTGTTCTATGGTATGAATTCCTTTCAATCCTAAATGATCGGCTGCAACGTTGGTTACAATACCAATATCACAATTTTTGAATCCTAAACCTGCGCGCAACAATCCGCCACGAGCGGACTCTAACACTGCAAAATTTACCGTTGGATCTTTCAATACAAATTCTGCACTTGATGGTCCAGTACAATCTCCTTTCATCAACAATCGGTTTTGAATGTACACACCATCACTTGTAGTATATCCAACTTTATAACCTTTCATTTTTGCCATATGAGCAATCAAACGTGTCGTAGTTGTTTTTCCATTCGTTCCAGAAATGGCAACAATAGGAATTCTTGATGTTGATCCTGGAGGAAATAATTTATCAATTACGGGCGCTGCAACATTTCTCGGTAATCCTTCAGTTGGCGCTAAGTGCATTCTGAATCCTGGACCAGCATTTACTTCTAAAACTGCGCCGCCTGTATCTTCTAATGGTTTACTAATGTCAGATGTCATGACGTCAATTCCGCAAATATCTAAGTCAATAATTTTAGAAATTCGTTCTGCCATAAATACATTTGCAGGATGCACAATATCAGTTACATCTTCGGCAGTTCCACCTGTACTTAGGTTTGCCGTGTCTTTCAAAATCATAACCTCATCTTTTTCTAAAACTGTTTCTAAGGTATATCCTTTATCAGCAATTAAGGTTTCGGTAAGATCATTGATTTTAATCATGGTTAACACTTCTTCGTGTCCATAACCACGACGCGGATCTTCATTTACTTTGTCAACTAATTGTTGAATTGTAGATTTTCCGTCTCCCACAACATGCGCTGGCGTTCTTTTAGCTGCAGCGACTAATACATTATTAATCACTAACAAACGATAATCATCTCCAGTGACAAATTTTTCTATAATGACAGATCGAGAAACTTCTTGCGCAGCTTTAAAAGCTACGATTGCTTCTTCAAGTGTATTGACATCAACTGTAATTCCTCTTCCGTGATTTCCACTCACAGGTTTTACCACTAAAGGAAAACCTACATAACGACATGCTTCTTCCAAACCACTTTCTCTGCGAATAATTTCACCTCTTGGCACCGCTACTTCTGCTTGCTCCAATAAATATTTGGTATCTTCTTTATCGCATGCAATTTCAACACCTATATTACTGGTTTCACTTGTTACAGTTGCCTGAATTCGCTTTTGGTTAGCGCCATATCCTAATTGACATAACGAATATTTATTCAGTCGAATCCAAGGAATTCCTCTCGCTACTGCTTCTTCAACAATAGAACCTGTACTTGGCCCTAAACGTTCTTCTTCACGAATTTCGCGCATTTCTTGAATATCTTCCGATAGATCGTAGGTTTCTCCAGAAATTAAAGCTTCACAGACACGAACTGATGCTTTTGCCGCAAAACGTCCAACTTTTTCTTCCATATAGGAGAAAACTACATTGTACACACCTTCTTCTCCGTATCCACGAGTTCTTCCGAAACCTGTGTCCATTCCCGCCAAGGTCTGAATTTCTAGTGCAATATGCTCAATTACGTGTCCCATCCAAGTTCCTTCATCGACACGCATAAAAAACCCACCTTCACAACCTTCAGAACATCTGTGCGAATACATGGATGGAAACATCGCTTTTAATCGATCTCCAAAACCATCAACTTTATTGGTTGGAGATTGTTCCATCTCTTGCAAGTCTAAAACCATTACAATCAATTTATGTCTTCTCACTGACCAATAATTTGGTCCTCTCATTGCATTTATACTTCTTATTTCCATGTGCTATTTTGGTTTGCTTGATTAGTCAGAATTGTTTTATAACAAGTTCAGTCCTAAATATAGAAAAATTTCACAGATTTCATAGTTCTTTTCAGGATTCTATGCACTTAGATTAAGATTACCTTAAAAAAAGACTGACACGTAAAAATTTATTTTACTTTTGCAATCACAAAATTTACAAGAATATGCAGCAGATGAAAGGCACTTTGATTCCTATTGGTGGAAACGAAGACAAAGGATTGAGCGATGACGAAATGGACACACAAGATTTTATTGATGAGGGAATTTTATCTCACGTTGTCAATGAAGCTGGTGGTATTGATGCTAAAATTGTAGTAATTCCTACGGCTTCTTCCATTCCTGTAGAAGTTGGCGAAAATTATTTGGAAGCTTTTCAAATATTAGGTTGTACAGATGTAACCGTTTTAGATATTAGAAGCAAAAAAGATTCAAGAAAACAATCAGCTATTGATTTAATTAAAAATGCACAATGTATTATGTTTTCTGGCGGAGATCAATCTAAAATAACAGATAGAATTGGCGATACAGAAATTCATGATATTTTAGTAAATCGGTATCAAAATGAAGAAGGTTTTGTAATTGCAGGAACAAGTGCTGGCGCAATGGCAATGACAAAGGAAATGATTGCTGGCGGAAGTGCTACAGAAGCATTTATTAAAGGTGCAGTTACGATGTATAAAGGCTTAAGCCTGATTCCAGAAGTGATTATCGACACGCATTTTATCCGTAGAGGACGTTTTGGAAGACAATCAGAAGCTGTGGCAAAATTTCCAAATTTGATCGGAATTGGACTCGCAGAAGATACAGGAATGATTATCAAAAATGGTAATGATTGTACTGTAATTGGCTCTGGAATGGCAATTGTGTTTGATGGTTCTACATTGACACATAACAACGAAAAAGTATTGAAAGTAGGAACGCCAATGACAATGGCAAACTTGCGAGTACACGTTTTATCAAACGGAGATCAGTTTGATATTAAGAACCGTAAAGTTTCTGTTTTACCGATTGAGGCACCTTTTATTTAGACTCGCTGCGCTGTTAGACTCGTTCCCGCGCAGGCGGGAATCTCTTGGACTCGCTTCGCTCTTGGAAACGGCTTTGCCTTTAGTATTGTTTCACTTCGGCTTCGCTCAATGCAAGTGCTTTTCGTATTTTAATCTGTGAATTATTTGCGCATTAGGTAAACTTATAAACCTTTCAACTCTTAAACTAAAAAATATTCGTGCATTCGTGGCAGGAATAGATTTTTTCGTTTCCGCAGAATTTTCTCTTCTGCACGTGATGACATACAAACTTTTTTTTTGTAAAACTGCATTCTGTTATACGCAAGAACAGTTTAGTTCAGTTTGAAGAAATCATATTCCAAATAAAAAGGATGTGCACCAAACAAGGCACATTGAGCGAAGTCGAAATGTTATTTATAAATAGAAACCTCTTCCACTCCGTTTGAAGATTTACTTGCTCTATACATTCCTTCAGTATTAAATGGCATTGCGATATTTCCTTTTGCGTCAACTGCGATTAATCCGCCGTCGCCACCGAGCTTTAAGATGCGTTCGTTGATGACAATATCTGATGCTTTTTCGAGTGAATATTCTTTGTGTTCCATTAAACATGAAACATCATAGGCTACAACACCACGAATAAAATATTCGCCGCTTCCTGTACATGAAACTGCACAGGTTTCGTTATTTGCATAATTTCCTGCGCCAATCATTGGTGAATCGCCAACTCTACCAAAACGTTTGTTTGTCATTCCGCCTGTAGAAGTTGCCGCAGCAATATTTCCATTTATATCACAAGCTACGGCACCAACAGTTCCGAATTTAGAATCTTTTTTTACAGAATGATCTAATTGAAAACTATCCGTATCTTTTATTTCTAACCATTGATTATGTCGTAATTCATCATAAAAATACGCTTCATCTTCAATAGTATGATTTTGTAATTTTGCAAACTGCATGGCGCCTTCTCCAGCTAAAAACACATGTTCACTTTTGTCCATGACATCGCGCGCTAACGAAACAGGATTTTTAATTCCTGTAATTAAAGAAACTGCTCCAGCATTCAAGGTTTTTCCTTCCATAATAGAAGCGTCCATTTCATGAGTTTCATCTGCTGTAAATACACTTCCTTTTCCTGCGTTGAACAAGTGTGAATCTTCTAAAAGTATGACTGCTTTTTCAACGGCTTCTACTGCCGATTTCCCTTCTTCCAACAATTTATAACCTGCATCTAATGCTTTTTGCAACGCAGCTCTATATTCCGCTTCGAGTTGCGGTGTCATCATCCCTTTTACTAAGGTTCCTGCGCCACCGTGAATGGCAATTGAAATGGTTTGCATTTTCTCTTATAATTTAGTGGCACAAAATTACAAATTTGTTGTCATTAAAAAACAAAACTCAAGAAACTATATCAACATATTTTAATTCTATTCCACATTTTTTAATATAAAATTTAAGATTAATAAAGATAAAATAGTAGAAGTAACGATACTGATTTATACTAGAATATAAAATTTTAATTTGGCAAATAAGAATTCGAAAAGCAAACCCAAGAACTAACAGATATGATTCTTGACAAACTGAATTCTTAAACCTGTAGTAAAAATGAAAAAAAAAGCGACTCGAAAGTCGCTAAAAGAAATTTATATGCATGAATAAATGTAATATATTAAACGTGCTTATTCTACTCATTATCTTTAACAAATATATACTTCATAGAGCCTTGAACACAAACCATTTTACCACCTGCATTAGCGAGGCCTCCATTTATTTTTTCTTGGTTGAATTTAGAGATCGTAACTTTTTTAAGTTCATTCGTTTTTAAAGATTCTTTTTTCATGATTTAATGGTTTTAAAATTATTAAAGAATAAACTTACTAAAATAAAATATTAACTAATTATGGTTTTACCGTAATTAACGCTTAAACTGTAAAAATTATAAAAAGCCAGTAACATAAAAATGAGGGTAAAAGCTCTAAATAGAAGATTAACAAAGGATTACCATAATACAAGAATTTAGATTTTGGTGCGTATTGTGATTACTTAATACTTCATGAAGATAAATTAGACGAATTACTTTGTAACCGAAACCTATTTGAATAACACATATAGTTGTAAAATTATAACAACACGTGAATAATTTCTTTTTTATCCGAGAATCTAGCTAATATTCTTAAATTTGAATTTCCATCAAATTTACGATACATGGCAGATCAGAAACGACTATTTTTATTAGATGCATTTGCGCTTATTTTCAGAGGATATTATGCGTTTATTAAAAACCCCCGAATCAACTCAAAAGGTTTAGATACTTCGGCAATTTTAGGATTTACAAATTCTTTGTTAGATGTTATCAAACGTGAAAGGCCAGATCATTTAGCCGTATGTTTTGATAGAGGCGGAAGTGTAGATCGCGTGGAAGCATTTCCTGCGTATAAAGCAAACCGACAAGAAACGCCAGAAGCTATCAAACTAGCCATTCCATATATTGAAACTATTTTGAAAGCCATGCACATTCCTATCATTGTGAAAAATGGGTATGAAGCCGATGATATTATTGGAACGCTTGCAAAAATGGCGGAAAAAGAAGGTTATAAAACTTTTATGGTCACGCCAGATAAGGATTTTGCGCAGTTGGTGTCTGAAAATATATTTATGTATCGTCCAAAGTTTGGAGGCGGATACGAAACTTGGGGAATTCCTGAAATACAAGAAAAATTTGGTGTAGAACGTCCGGAGCAAGTAATTGATTTCTTAGGAATGATGGGCGATGCATCAGATAATATTCCTGGATTGCCAGGTGTTGGAGAAAAAACCGCTAAGAAGTTTTTGGCACAATACGGAAGTATGGAAAACCTTTTAGCAAATACACATGAGCTGAAAGGAAAGATGAAAGAGAAAGTAGAAGCAAGTAAAGAATTAGGGATTCTTTCAAAACAATTGGCAACAATCATGTTAGATGTTCCTGTGGAATTTCATGAAGAAAACTTTGAGCTTTCTCAACCCGATTTAGATGCGGTAAAAGAAATTTTTACAGAATTAGAATTCCGTCGATTGCACGATAATTTGATTAAAACATTTAGTCCTTCTGAGGCAAATTCAGCGAAAGCGGAAACCAAAACAACTTCAAAAACTACTAAAAAAGCCGCTCCAGTTGGACAATTTGATTTATTTGCCGTTCCAGGAAGTGGAAATGTGGATGAAGAAGTCACCGTTTCAGGATATGAAACTATCAAAACAACCGATCATTTTTATCAATTGGCAAATACACCAATGTCACGAAAAATGTTGCTTCAAAAAATGCTGAAACAACAAAGTGTGTGTTTTGATACTGAAACAACAGGTTTGAAAGCATTGGAAGTTGAACTCGTTGGCGTTGCATTTTCATGGGAAAAAGGAAAAGGATATTATGTAGCTTTCCCAGAAGATCAGGCAGAAACCAAAGAAATTTTAGAAGAATTCCGTCCGTTTTTTGAAAGTATGACGATTGAAAAAGTGGGACAGAATTTAAAATATGATATCAAAGTATTGTCAAACTACAATATGCCAGTAAAAGGTTTGTTGTTTGACACGATGATTGCACATTATTTGATAAATCCAGATATGCGTCATAATATGGACATATTGTCGGAGACCTATTTGAATTACCAACCAGTTTCTATTGTAGAATTGATTGGGAAAAAAGGGAAAAATCAATTGTCTATGCGACAAGTTCCATTGGAACAACAAACGGAATATGCTGTGGAAGATGCAGATATTACGTATCAATTGAAAGAACATTTTATCAAAGAATTGGAAAGTGGTCAGTTGACAAAATTATTTACAGATGTTGAAATTCCGTTGGTAAGTGTACTTTCGGCGATGGAAATAGAAGGAATTAATTTAGATCCTAATTTTTTAAACGAATTGTCCGTTGATTTAACAACCGATGTTGATCGTTTAGAGAAAGCTATTTTTGAACAAGCTGGCGAAGAATTTAACTTGGCTTCTCCGAAACAATTAGGATTGGTTTTGTTTGATAATTTAAAGTTAGTTGACAAACCGAAGAAGACAAAAACTGGACAATATTCTACCGCAGAAGATGTGTTATCCTATTTAGCAAAAGATCATCAAATTATCCGTGATATTTTAGAATGGCGTCAGTATAATAAATTGAAAAGCACGTATGTTGATGCGTTGCCGAATGAAATTAATCCGAAAACACATCGAATTCATACCGTTTATGCGCAAGCAGTTGCTGCAACGGGAAGACTGAGTTCTAATAATCCAAACTTACAAAACATTCCAATTCGTACCGAACGCGGACGACAAGTGCGAAAAGCGTTTATACCAAGAGATGAAAATTATGTGTTACTCGCTGCCGATTATTCTCAGATTGAACTCAGAATTATTGCCGCATTAAGTAAAGAAGACACCATGATGCAAGCGTTTAAAGATGGCGTAGATATTCATACCTCAACAGCTTCAAAAGTATTTAATGTTCCTGTGGAAGAAGTGACGCGTGAACAACGTAGCAATGCAAAAACGGTGAACTTTGGAATCATTTATGGAGTTTCTGCTTTTGGATTGAGTAACCAAACAGATTTATCACGAAGTGAAGCCAAAGAATTGATTGACACCTACTATGAAACGTATCCGAAATTGAGAGCGTATATGGCGAGTCAGGTAGATTTTGCGCGCGATCACGGTTATGTAGAAACTGTTTTAGGAAGACGTCGATATTTAAAAGATATCAATTCGAGAAACGCGATTGTTCGTGGCGCGGCTGAGCGAAATGCTGTAAATGCACCAATTCAAGGAAGCGCGGCAGATATTATAAAACTTGCCATGATTAATATTTATAATCGTTTTGAGAAAGAAAATTTCAAATCGAAAATGTTATTGCAAGTTCATGATGAATTGGTTTTTGATGCACATAAAGACGAGTTAGAAACCATTAAATCAATCATTAAAGAAGAAATGGAAAACGCCTTTATAATGGACGTTCCATTAGATGTTGAGATTGGAGTTGGACAGAATTGGTTGGAAGCGCATTAAGCCGATTTTTGATTGACGATTTTTGATTGTTGATTTTTGATTTTTCACTCATGCGTGATTGCTGAACTTGTTGAAATACAGTATCTCATTATAATTCAGATTATTGATTGTTTCAATTTGTCATTCCTGCGTAGGCAGGAATCTATTTTGCCACGAATACACGAATTATTTGCACCTATTTTCACACCAACAATTATCCCCTTGATTGGATTAACAGGAGTGTTTCATTCATAACGACTCCCAAAACAATCCATGAGAAACAAAATAATCCCATACAATCCTGAATTAAAATTCTACGCACGCGAACTTCGAAAAAACAGTACACTTTGCGAAGTTATAGTATGGCAAAAAATTAGAAAAAGAGCATTAGGAGTTCAGTTTCATAGACAAGTTCCAATGCTGCATTATATTGTAGATTTTTATTGTCATGAAATCTTTTTGGCAATAGAAATTGACGGAAGCAGTCATGATAATAAGCAATTGTACGACGCAAAACGACAAGGAGAACTTGAAAAACACGGCGTACAATTCATTCGCTTTACGAATGATGAAATAAAGCAACATCTATTTAGTGTTTTGTTAGCTTTGGAGGAAAAAGTGGAAGCGTTAACCAATGCGTAATTTCATCTCCAAAATCTCCTCAAGGGATAATTCTCTTTGATCAAATCTGTGCTTTTAGTAACGACAATTATAGTTTCCCAATTAATCCTACTGAGTCTATCCAAGTACAAATATCCTTTTCCATCAAAAACACACTACACTAATTCCAAAAACCTGATACCTAGCATTAGGTATATCCAAAAGGCAAAACGCTGCTTACTTTTATACTATCAAACTTATAAATCACCATATTATGAAAAGTAGACGTATTGTAAAAATCGCATTGTTGCTTGGGTGCTTTCTATTTATCACGAATAGTTTTGCACAAAAAAAGACAATTAGCTATTATCCGTATGCAATGTATTGGGTAAATTATGACGCTAAGAAACAAAATCATTTGAATTCTGTACAAGTCATGTTTATTGGCTCAATAAAAAGCACCAATTGTTCTGAAAACGGACGTTATGGCTGGCAATCTGGCATAGGAAGTCAATTTAGAGAACATGTAGAAGCGTATTACAAAAGTAAATTAGGCGTATATTCTAAACGCGCAAAAGATGCTGGCGGATATTGGCGTTTTGGAACAGCACAAGATTTGCCGAGCGTTAGAGCAAGAATGGCAAAACGCTATCCAAGAGTCGTATTTGTTTCTGATTTTGGATATTATTGTAAATAAGATATTACTCAATTATCTCTTCTAGCGCAAGCGTAAAATTCTTATGTGCTTGCGCTAGATATATTTCTCAAAACGCAAAACACACTGAAAAACAACCGAATAACTTCTAAACAATCCGTATATTGAAGTAACCAACCGCCATTTTTATGAGAAGTCTGCTTGTATTCGTATTGCTGTTTCCATTCGTACTACTCGGACAAACTCCAAAAATAGATTCCTTAAAACAATCCTTACATGCAGCAACAGATCGTTATGAAAGTGCTAAAATAAAGCTTCAATTAGCAAAATTATATGAACGTGTCGATTTATCAAAAGCAAAATCATACGCTTTTGAAGCATTTCTTTTTTCTACGAATGATTCATTACATGCGGAAACCAATAACGAAATTGGACGTTTACATTTTTTTACAGGAAATTTGGATTCTGCAACTATCTACTTTGAAAACTCAAAAGGATTATTGTCGAAATTGAACGATAGCAATCGTGTTGCAATTATCAATATTAGCTTAGGTGCGATTTCATTACGACAAGGGAATTATGAGAAAACTATAAAAATTCTCACAGAAAGTGCTTCTTTTTTTGAGAAAAATAAAGATGAATTAAATGCCGCCAAATGTTATAGCAATATTGCCAGCGCATTTGCAGAATTAGAGAATTATGACAAAGCCATTGAATACAGCGAAAAAGCACTTCAGATTTTCAATGACAATGATTTTGTGCAATTTCAATTGATTACACTCCCAAATTTAGCAACACAATACTTTAAAAAAGGCGATACTATAAAAGCGATCGGATATTACACAAAAGCAGAAACGCTCGCTAAGAACTTAAATGACAAACGTTCTTTATCATTAATTTACAACAACTTAGGAAACATTTATCTGGAAAGTGAATCGCAAAGAGCTAAGGAATATCTTGAAAAAGCATATCAATTAAAAAATGAACTCAACCTTAAATCAGGAATTGAAATTACAGAGAGTAATCTAGGATTTATTTATCTCAAGAATAAAGAATACCAAAAAGCGATTTCCTATTTAGAACGAGCAAAACCTGTCATAAAAGGAAAACAATTAACACTCGTTTATACGTATTTAAAAAGTGCTTATGAAGGGTTAAACGACACAAAAAAAGCATTGTATTTTTCTGAAAAAGCTAGAATATTGAATGATAGTTTGCTGAGTGTGGAAAATCAAAAGACAATTCTAGAGATTCAAACTAAATATGAAACAGCGAAAAGTGAGAAGGAAATTATTCAATTACAATCTGACAATTCAGAGGCAAATCATAAAAGAAAACAGAATAGAAATCTACTCTTTGCAGCTTTAGGTATTCTACTAATTTCCTTATTTATTATATATATTCTGCTTAAAAATGCAAAGAAGAAACGTATCATCACAGCACAAAGTTTAACGATTAAAGAACAAGAATTCAATCAATTATTAAAAACAAAAGAATTAGAAGGAATTGACGCCATTTTGGACGCACAAGAAAAAGAACGCATGGATATGGCTGCCGATTTGCATGATAATTTAGGAAGCAAAGTCGCGACGTTAAAACTATACATGGAAAGTTATGATGATAAAGAAGATTTTACGGCATATTATGATAAAATCAAAAAGCTTTTAGATACTACATATGTCGAAATTAGAAACATTTCTAAAAATAAAAACTTCGGTGCTCGCATAGATAAAGGATTGATTCCATCTACAAAAGCGATTGCCAAACAAATCTCGGAAACGAAAAAACTACACATTGATGTCATTAATATTGATGTAAAAAAACGTCTCGAAAACACCTTAGAAATACAACTTTTTAGAATCATACAAGAATTGCTTACCAACATTATAAAACATGCAAATGCTACAGAAGCAACGATACAGTTTTCGGAAGAAAATAACATGCTAAATATTGTTGTAGAAGATAATGGAAAAGGATTCAACATCACAAAAAAAGTTTCAGGCATTGGGTTGATTAATATTGAAAAACGCATCGAAAAGTTAAAAGGAGACTTATTTATAGATGCATCAGAAGGAAATGGAACGACTATCATTTTAAACATTCCGCTATGAACGTAAACATCATTATAGCAGACGATCATCAATTATTCATCGACGGAATCAAATCTATTTTAGTCAACGAAATAGGAATTTCAATCATTGGAGAAGCCAATAACGGCTTGGTTTTATACAAACTTATTGAAGATGGATTAATTCCAGATGTTGTCTTAACAGATATCAGAATGCCTATTTTAGATGGCGTTTCTGTAACTAAAATGCTCTACAAAAACTTTCCGAAAATAAAAGTACTCGCCTTAAGTATGTTTGATCAAAGTGTTGATGTCATTGAAATGTTAGAAGCTGGCGCAAAAGGTTATGTGACCAAAAATGTTGAAAAAGCAACACTAATTCAAGCCATTCATACCGTAACAAAAGGTGAATATTATATCAGTGAAAATCTTCCCAAAGAAATTCAACATTGGTTCAAAAAAAAGAGCGTCACTATTGAAGGAACGCTTACTAGAAGAGAAAAAGAAATTCTAAGATTGCTCGCCAAAGGACGCACAACCATAGAAATGGCGCAACAACTCAAAATTAGCAAATTCACGATTGATACACATCGAAAAAATATTCACAAAAAACTCGGAATCAAAAGCAATACAGGTTTGGTAAACTATGCGTTGAAAAAATTATCTTAAAACCAACATTTTTCCGGCGAACACCTAATACCTAATACCTAATACTAGGTATTTTTTTTATTTTAATTTGATACTACATTAGTAATACCAATTGAATTTTAAAATAATTGATACAAAATTTGAATTATATTTTTTTTAGATGAAATAGAAAATGTAAGCATAGCCTTAGTTACGGTTCTATTTTATATTAAAATATAAAGGAAATAGAAACGAATTTAGTCGGTCATTTTGAAGTTTATTTGGTACAAACTACTAAAACTACTTGTCATGTCAAAAAAAAGTCTAGTACTGAGTTTCTTTTTAATATTATTTACGCTTCCGCAATATGCAACTGAACAATATGCAGAAACTTTAGGGAAACGAAAAATCGAGTTTGGTTGTTCTGAAAATGATGCGGAAATTTTTGTCAATGGAAAATTATTAGGAAAAGGCAATATGGAACTAGTAATTCCAAGAAAAGACTGTATTGTGGTAATTGTAAAAAAAATTGGTTTCTTAACAGAGAAAATCGAGTTTTGTAATAAAAGAAATTTCCCTAAACCGCCTAAATCATACTATTTAGAACTTAAAAGAGATGATTCTTTCGATGCTTCAGAACAAACAGATATTGCAAACTTAGACATTGAACTCAAATGCGAAAAAATAACTAAAAC
Organism: Kordia antarctica; assembly: GCF_009901525.1. Classification (NCBI taxonomy): domain Bacteria; kingdom Pseudomonadati; phylum Bacteroidota; class Flavobacteriia; order Flavobacteriales; family Flavobacteriaceae; genus Kordia; species Kordia antarctica. Next base: position 4,093,382 of record NZ_CP019288.1, on the reverse strand, counting down.
CAAAGCTTGGCGTCTCATCAACCAAATTGTACTCTCTTATATAGATGTTATTGAAATGACCGATAAAGAAACTGGTTATTTACGAACAGCTTGGTCGGCTAAAACATTTAAGCAAAATACTGTTAGAACTCGAATTATTATAAAACAATCTTCTGACGATCCATTAGTTTTTAAAGTCAAGCTAGTTAGTGAGCAATCTAGAATGCCAATTACTAGCGTAAAACGCGATGAATTATTTAAAGAATGGGATCGTGTGTTGCGTTCATACACAAACATTATTCCTGAGTTGCAGGCACGATTAAAATAAACTACAACACAAATCGATACGTAAACTTCATCAAAAAGATATTCTCAGGCTGTTGTCCTAAAATTTGAGTATCCAAACTTCGCAGCAAATGATCTTTCACATTTCCAAAACCCGTGGTTCCTTGCGACCAAACTAAGAATAATTCGGAACCGGGAATATATTCCCAACGCAACACTAAATTCGAGCGAAATTGCACAAAAGCAAAATCTGGATTTCCAATAGAATAATTTACGTTTCCGTTTGTATCTTCATCAACCAAATAAGAATCTGAAGCTGCATCAAACGTAATTTCATTCGGTTGATATTGATAAAAACGATCGTTCAAATTATCTGCAATCGAATTGGTCACATATTTAAAATCTTTATATCTTCCGATAGATACAAAAGGTTGTCCGTAATACTGAATTGATAAATTTGGATTGATCGTATAATTGAACCGAATTGACGCACTCAACGTCTGATTATCAATACTCCCCAAAATATAACGCGTTGTTCCGTTACTATCTGCTTGAGTTACATATTGTGTTTTATTCGGGTTTCTATTATACGACGGATTGATAGAAATTCGCATTGCATCAGTTGGTTGATATGTCACATCAGCGCCGATTTCAAAAAAGCTAAAATTATTCTCTTTTGCTTGCGAATACACAACGTTCCAGCTTGTACGCAACTTTTTTCGTTCGTCGGTTCCAAATGCAAAATATCCAAAATTTTCTTCTGAAAAACGCCAACGTGGACCGCCGCGTAAAAATGTATTGATAAAAATTCGTGGTTTGTGCGCGCCGCCAAAATCAATCCACCAATTATTTTGAAACTGCATATTTCCGCTAAATTCATATTGAATTCTATTGTAGTTTCCTTCAAAATCATAGGTTGTAAATTGTGAAAACCCTGCAGAAATCCTTCTAAATTTTCCAACCGATTTTGTCGTTTGATACCGAACAATTGCATATTGACGTATTTCATCTGCTTGCCGCAGAAAACCAACATCATTCAAATCCAATTCTGGCGAACGCCAAATAATTCCTGCGTTATAACGCCAATTTCCGCCACCAGCTTTTCCGGCTTCAAACTTTCCGCCAGTTCCTGTCAGCGAAGTTCTATTCAAATCAACATCAACATGTCCAGCATCAATACGTTGAAACAAATGTGTCAATGATTGTTGCGTGCCTGCAATCGCTTCTTTACTTCCTTGCACATGACTTAAAACGAGGTTTCCTTCTGCGTAAAACGTTCTATCTTTCCAATTATGTTTAAAATCTAATCCGCCTGTATATGCAGATTTGTGGAGAAAATTAAGATTGTCTTCCAAACGTCTATTTGTCGCGGTAAAAATTCCACCAACATATGTATTTCGCTCATTAAAATCTTTTTGCAAACGCCCGACAAAGTAATTTGTAAATGGTTCAACCAATTCTTCTCTTCGGGTTCCGTTGTTATCAATTTCGGCAAATTCTTTTCCTGTCACACTTTCCAAAACTCCAATAGACCAACCATTTTTAGTTTTCCCGCTAAATTTTGCTGCGCCTAAAATGGTTGAATTTTTTGGTTGATCTACAAATTCGCCGCTTGTTGTATTTGGAAAACCTTGCGGACTTCGTCCAATTCGTCTGGAATAAAACACATTATCTTGTCCGTTAGCAAATTGGTAATCGAAGATGTTTTTATTCTCCACAAAAAACGGTCGTTGTTCTTGAAAGAAAATCTGAAAACCATCCAACGCAATTGCTGCCGGATCGGCTTCTACTTGTCCAAAATCTGGATTTATGGTAAAATCTAATGTCAAATCATTCGTTACTCCAATTTTTCCATCTATTCCGCCATTTAATTTAAAATCATTTCCATCACGAAACGGATTTCCAGCTTCTTCAGGATATGTATCATATTTTGTCACTATATACGGTTGAATTTCTACTTGTTTCTGTGGCTTTATATTTTTTAAACCGTGCAATTCTCCAAATTCGCTTACCCAACCTGGCGCATCAAGCGGAATTCGTTGCCATGTAGAACGTTCTTCTTTTCTAAAAAATCGGCGTTGCACTTGCAATCCCCAAACTTGTGCTGCACTTTTTCCAAAACGCAATTGACTCAACGGAATCTTCATTTCGGCTGTCCAACCTTCGCTATCAACATTAGTTTTTGTATACCAAATCGGGTTCCAACTTCCGTCCCAATTATTACCGTTATTCGAAATAAATTCGTCTCCTTTTACGCCAGCCGCAGTTACGGTAAACGAAAAACCTGTACGTAAATCGTGGTAACTATCTATATTAATTTCGACCCAATCGCCATCAAAACCATCACGACGCGACAAGCGTTTTACAATCTTATCAGGATTTGAATCAATAGCACGAATCGCAACATATAGAAACTTTGCGTCGTACATAATTTTAAACTTTGTCTGCTCAGTTGGCGGCGTATTTTCGTCAGGTCTATTTTCTATAAAATCGGTTGCCCATTCAACAGAATTCCAACTAGTATCATCTAGGATTCCATCAATTTTTGGCGATTCGCCTTTAACGGTATTTGTGGTGTAAATTCTTTTGGGAATGGTGTTGGTTGCTTCTTGCGAAATTCCCGAAAGGGGAAAACACAAAAATCCTATACATAAAAACAGGAAAGGTTTCATGAGTCGTTTTTTGGTTGATTGATTGTTATAAATGTAAGAAAGTTGACAAAATCTAATTTACTTTTACGTAAACATTAACACTTATTTGTAGAATTAATTGTGGTTTCAGTCGTTTTTAATTAGAAATAGCACTTCAAAAAACTAGAATTTTAAGTACTTTTGGTAGCAAAACCTATACTACGTGAGTGCCCTAAAAACCATATTATATTTTTCCCTTTTCAAGTATCCGTTAACGAGAACTGAGATTTTTCAATTCTCTAACAATACGAATCAAAAAGAAATTGATAGTGAAATTGATTTACTATTGGACAAAGGTGTGATTTTTAATTTTGATGGTTTTTATATTGATGTAAACGATTCTGATCGTATAGAACGTAGATTGAAAGGAAATGAAATGGCGCGAAACATTATGCCAAAAGCGATAAAAGTTTCCAAAAGAATAGCGAAATTTCCGTATGTAAAAGGTGTGTGTTTATCTGGCGCATTATCAAAAGGTTTTTATGATGACGATGGTGATTTTGACTTTTTTATTATCACAAAACCAAATCGTTTGTGGATTGCCAGAACATTATTAGTACTCTACAAAAAAGTATTCTTATTAAACTCAAAGAAGTATTTTTGCGTAAATTATTTTATTAGTACTGATAAGTTAGAAATTGCTGAACAAAATTTATTTACAGCAACCGAAATTGCAACACTAATTCCGCTATATGGCACAGCTACTTTTGAAGCTTTCTTAAAAGAAAATACTTGGGCATTACCTTATTTTCCTAATAAACCAACTACAAAGACAAGTACAATACGAGATACGGAAAAAAGTGCTTTATCTAAGTTGATTCAAAAAATTTTCAATGGTTCTTTAGGATTGAAATTAGACAAGTTTTTACAAAAAATAACACTAAAAAAGTGGATTAAGAAGTTCAAACATTTGGAAAAAGAAGATTTTGATATTGCTATGAAATCTACGAGACATGTTTCTAAACATCATCCACAAAATTATCAAAATAAAGTAACGACGCGTCTTGAAGAACGTTACAATGAAGTTATCAAACAATATAATTTGAAATATCCCGAAAAACATGCTTGATGTTGTTTTTTCACATTCGTATTATTATAAGTTTGATTCCAAACAATGGAAAAATCAAACACCATATCCGCCATTGGGAACTTTGTATGCAGCTTCGTATTTGCGTGAAAACGGTTATAAAGTTGGTGTGTTTGACGCGAATTTATTAGACGATCCAAAAACGATTCAACCATACTTAGAAAAACACACACCGAAAACATTTGTTTTGTATGATGATGGCTTTAATTATTTGACAAAAATGTGCTTAACCACAATGCGTGAAGCCGCTTTTGAAATGATTAAAATTGCTAAAAAACTCAATTGTAACATCATTGTTTGTAGTTCAGATTCTACAGATCATTATGAAAAATATTTAGAAGCTGGCGCAGATTTTGTCATTCAAGGAGAAGGCGAAATTTCGTTAAAGGAATTGGTTGATGCATTATCAAACAATGAAAATACAGATTCCATAAAAGGACTCGTTTTCGAGAAAAACGGAGAAATTATAAAGAATCCGAAACATGCAGTTTTGCGCGATTTGGACGAATTACCAATGCCAGCTTGGGATTTAATTGATGTAGAATCCTACCGAAAGATTTGGGAAAACGGCGGAAATGAATTCACGCTAAATATGGCAACAACACGTGGTTGTCCGTTTAAATGTAATTGGTGTGCAAAACCAATTTATGGAAATCGGTATAACTCACATTCTCCCGAATATATCACAAAACATATAAAATATTTGAGTGAAACCTACGGTGTAAACCGTTTTTGGATGTGTGATGATATTTTTGGTTTAAAGCCGAATTGGGTTCAAAATTTTAATATTGAACTTAAAAAAGCACAACTTTCTATTTCGTATTACATACAAAGTCGTGTTGATTTATTATTGAAAGAAGATACCATTGATGCGTTGGCAGAAAGTGGTTTGGAAGAAGTTTGGGTTGGTGCAGAAAGTGGTTCGCAAGCTATTTTGGACGCAATGGACAAAGAAACCAAAGTGGAGCAAATTTATGAAGCGACACGTTTGTTGAAAGCAAAAAATGTGCGTGTGGCATTCTTCATTCAATTTGGATATTTGGAAGAAACCAAAGAAGATATTCAGAAGACAATTGATATGATAAAAGAATTGGTTCCTGATAATATTGGAATTTCGGTTTCGTATCCGCTTCCAGGAACTAAATTTTACGACAAAGTAAAAGACGATTTACAACTAAAAGCCAATTGGACAGATTCTGACGATTTAGCAATGATGTTTAACGGAACATTCAGTACGGAGTTTTATAGAAAATTGCAACGATATGTTCATAAAGAATATCGTAAAAGTCAAGCGATAGAAAACTTTAAGAAATTCTTCAAAAATCCATTTTCAGTTACAAAAACACAAGTACGATCAATGTTGCTTTTTGGATATTATGTTCCATCAGCATTTTTAGATAAAATTCAACTTAAAAACATGAAACCTACCAATGCATAGCGATTTTGATGTAGCCGCGCCATTATATGATGATATTTTCACGTATTCAAACATTGGAAAAGCGCAACGAAAGTTGGTATTTAAGTATATAAATCCAATCATTTCACAAGAGAAAAAACTATCCATTTTAGAATTAAATTGTGGAACTGGCGCAGATGCAATTTCGTTTGCAGCGATGAATCATGATGTAATTGCAACAGATATTTCAGAAGGAATGATTGCAATCGCGAAAGCAAAAAATCATCCAAAAAACTTAGAATTTAAAGTTCAAGATATCAATACAATTACAGAGAACACTTTTGACAAAAAATTCGATTTAATTTTCTCTGATTTTGGTGGAATTAATTGTTTATCGCACGAACAGCTACACGATTTCATAAAAAAAACAAGCGATTTACTACTTCCAAACGGAAAATTAGTCTTGGTTTTAATGCCTAAAAATTGCCTTTGGGAACGTTTCTATTTTACCTTAAAAGGAGACAAAACGAAAGCAAATCGCAGAAACACCACAAAAAGCGTTGTTGCCAATGTTGATGGCGTTGGCGTAGAAACTTGGTATTACAACCCACAAGATATTTCCGCCATAGCGAACAAATTTTACACAACAAAAAAGATAAAACCGATTGGTGTCACAATTCCGCCATCGTACTTAGAACAGTCATTTGTAGCTAAATTTCCGATGTTAAACATTTTCAAAGGATTAGATTCCATTTTAACAGCTTCTGCATTAGCAAAATACGCAGATCATTTTTTGATTGAACTTGAGCTGGGTTGTTGATTTGTTTATTTGTTTATTTGTTTATTTGAAATTCAACATTTATCTAGTTATTATTACTGTTGTTCAACTCTTTTTCAGAATTGTATATAACTATATTATAAATAAGGAAATACACAACATTACACTTTAGAAGTCATCAAAACATCTTTATATTTACAATGTTGAAACAAACCCACGAATCAACAAATTAACAAAAGAGCGAACAGCGACAAAATGAGCATCATTCTCACACACACATATTATCTTTTTGAAGATGAGAAAGAACAAAGCATCATGCGTCCGTATGCGCCGTTGGGTTTATTATATATTTCTTCGTATTTGAATGAACATAAAGTAGAAAATCATGTGTATGACTCTACATTTTATTCTAAAAAAGATCAACTCCTTTTTATTGAAGAAAAGCAACCAAAAACTATTGCGATTTACGCTAATTTGATGACAAAAATCAACGTAATCAAGTTGGTAAATATTCTAAAAACAGACAAGAAATACGGTTTTCCAAAAATTATTTTGGGCGGACCAGATATTACGTATAATTGTGAAAATTACCTCAATACAGGCGTTGATTATTTGATTATTGGCGAAGGCGAACAAACAACATTAGAATTGTATCAAGCAATTGAAAATGATTCCGATATACATGAAATTACAGGAATTGCGTATTTAGAAAATGATGAAGTCAAAAAAACGCCGCCACGCGTAAAAATGAAAAGTTTACAAGAATTGCCATTGCCAAATAGAGCTGCAATTCCTGTTCAAAAATATTTAGAAACATGGAAAACACATCACGGACAAAGTTCGATGACGGTAAGTACACAACGCGGTTGTCCGTATACGTGCAAATGGTGTAGCACGGCAGTTTACGGGCAAAGTTACCGAAGAAGACCTGCAAATATGGTCGCTGCCGAATTAAAAATGTTGAAAGAAACGTACAATCCTGATGGAATTTGGTTTGTAGATGATGTATTCAGCGTAAGCTTTAAATGGATTGAAAGTTTTCATGAAGAAGTGATAAAACAAGATGCCATAATTCCGTTTGAATGTATCACGCGCGCCGAACGTTTGAACGATCATATTTTACAATTACTGAAAGAAGCTGGTTGTTTCCGAATTTGGATTGGCGCAGAAAGCGGTTCGCAGAAAATTATTGACGCAATGGATCGTCGTGTAGATGTGAATGTTGTAAAAGAAGCGATTCAGAAAACGAACAAACTTGGTATTGAAACAGGAACGTTTATTATGGTTGGGTATCCTGGCGAAGACGAACAAGATATCAACGAAACGATTGCGTATTTAAAAGCGGCAAATCCGACACATTTTACAATTACAATTGCGTATCCAATTAAAGGAACTTCGTTGTATAATGAAATTGAAGATAAAATTACGGTGCAACCTGAATGGAATACTTCAACGGATCGTGACATTGATTTTACCCGAACGTATTCAAGAAAATTTTATGATTTTGCCGTTCGGCGAATTGTCAATGAAGTAAATTATAACAAGGAAATTCTTAAAGGAAAAAATAGAAATTTGATTATTGCTGCAAAGCTGAAAACGAAATCGCTTCTAGCGCAAACTGCAATGAAATTATATAAATAATGCTAGATTTTAGTCACATCATACAACAAGAGAACGTTTATTATTTGACGCCTGAAAATGCTAATTTTTCAAAGCATTATCTCGCTGTGCGCGAAAAAGAAAATCGTATTTTGACAGATGCAGAAGTTAGACAATTACCTTATTTACAACGTAATGAATGGGTTTTTCGAGTAAAATCTACAGAACGTTTTGTGAATTATATTGCTTGTAAAAATAATGACTTGCAAATTTTGGATATTGGTTGTGGAAATGGTTGGTTTTCAAATACAATTGCGGAAGTTTCTGAAAAAAATCAAGTGATTGGTTTAGATGTAAATCGTGAAGAATTAGAACAAGCAGCGCGCATTTTTCGTAAAGAGAATTTACATTTTGTCTACGCAGATATTTTCAAAGTTTCCGAACAGTTTGAAGCGAAATTTGATGTCATTACATTAAATGGTGCTGTTCAATATTTTAAAGATTTTGAAGGATTAATAACGTTGTTGAAATCGTTTTTAAAGCCAAAAGGAGAAATTCATATTATAGACAGTCCTTTTTATGAAGCTTCTGAAATTCCTGCCGCAAAAGAACGCACAAAAGCATATTATACCAAACTAGGTGTTCCAGAAATGGCAGCGAATTATCATCATCACAACAAAAATTTAGTCCAACATTTTGATGTTTTGTATTCATATAAACGGAATATCATTCATAAGATTTTAGGCAAAAAAGATTCGCCATTTTCGTGGTACGTAATACATTAAAGAGTTTTCAGTATACTTATAAAAATTATTTTCATGAAGTTATTTTCGAAACAATTCCTTAAAAAATTAGCACTCTCAGGTGTTTTCACATTGATTCTATTGGTTTTGGTAGAAATTATATTGTCATTTTTTCAACTTTTCCCTGCTGATTATTATACAATGACTCCAAATTCTGGATTTACTTGGAAAATAAATTCAGAAGAAATTACAGGAATTTATCAAGATTCGGAAGTTTCCTTTGATGAATTAGGCGCGAGATCAATTTCAAAGTATCAAGATAAAGAACATAAAATTGTCGTTTTTGGCGGAAGTACAACAGCTTGTTTTGCATTGACACAATCAAAAGATTGGCCCGCATTATTGGAGAAAAAATTAGGCGATTCATATTGGGTTGGAAATTTTGGAAGACCCGGAAATAGTAGCAATCATCATGTATTGCAGTTTAAACATATATTAGAAAAACCTGAATTGAGTGATGTAAAAACAGTTGTCATTATGCAAGGCGTGAACGATTTTGTTGCGTATTTAATTTCAGCTGATAGCTATCTAAACTCTCCAAATAAAGACTTGAAACGTTTTGCTTTTCAGCATATTCCTGACGATCATCTTCCTTTTTACAAACGATTTACCTTGTACAAATTAGGTTCTAGCGCAAAGAGAAATATTTTGTTTTATTTTAAACATAGTGACCATTTGACAAAAGCAGTTGAAGACATCAAACTATTAAAACAAAAATCTAAAATTATTGATGAATTACCCGATTTAACAGCTGGTTTAGCTCATTATGAAAAGAATATTAAAGACCTCATAAAGCAAGCAAACGAAAAGAAAATTAAGTTAGTTTTCGTAACGCAAGCCACGATGTGGAAACCTGATTTAGAAAAAAAATACGAAGATTTAATGGTTACAAGCGGATTTGCCAACAACGAAGCATTTTATAGTACGAAAGCATTTTATGAAGGCATGGAAGTTTTTAATGAACGATTGATGAAAGTCTGCGATCAAAACAATATTTCCTATGTAGATTTGAAACTTCCGAAAACTACGGAATCTTTCTATGACGATTTTCACTTCAATGAATCTGGCGCGGAATTGACTTCAGATCAGATTGCGCAATCGCTAAAAATGTTGCTGAAAGAGTGAAGGAAAGTTGTGAGTTTTGGGTTATGAGTTTTCGCAACTTAACTTAATAAATTCATACCGTTAATTCGAGTTTCAAAGAAGATCTCGATACAAATTTGTTTCACAAATTCACTCGATCTGACGAACTAGACTTTTAAGATTATGAATTGAAACGTCATAGCCAATGGAATGAAGCTATCTTTTTATCGAGAAACAGATTGCTTCGTCAAAACTCTTCGCAATGGCGAAAAAAATCAAAAATCAGCAATCAAAAATCGTACATCATGCAAGTTGCTGTTTCTTAAAGAAAGTATCTACAATTTTCTTCTCCACAGGAATGTTAAAATATTTGTGCTTACAACGCCATCTTGCTATTAATTGCAATGGTTTGTAAATCATTTTCTGGTTAGAATATGCAAATTTTAAGTAAAATTTAAACTTCTCGAAAAAATCATATTTCTCAGCACTTACCCAAGGTCCTGACGAACCTACAAAGTCAAAATCTGACCATTCGTGAACCGTTTCTGGTAATTTGTAGCCATCTTTCACAACGTTTTGTGTAATCGTAGTTCCAGGATATGGTTTAAAGTAGAAAATTGGTGTGTGAAAATTTGGATGCATACTATTCAATTCGAGTGCAACTTTTACTGTTTCTCGGATACTTTCATCAGTTTCTTCTGGGAAACCAACAATAAATGGAAATTGTACGGCAATACCTAAGTCTTTACAACGTTCGGCACACATATATACTTGTTCCAGTTTAATATCTTTTTTAAGCCAATCCATCATTTCTTGCGAACCAGATTCGACTCCAATAAGTAAACGTCGCAATCCAGATTTTGCACAAATTTTGAAATCTTCCACAGACATTCTTGAACCTTGATCGGCGCGCATTGTTGCTGCCCACGTAAAATTCAATCCTTTTTCAATCATAAGTTCTGAAATCTCAATTACGCGATCTCGGTATGTGAAATAGGTTTCATCTTGAAGATTTACATCTGTAAATTTATATTTTGCTTGTAACTCTGCTAATTTATTCACCATAATTTCTGGTGAAATGGCTGTCCATTTTCTGTTATATACAAAAGGATCAGCACAAAAAGTACATCTAAAATAACAACCAGTCGAAGAAATATAATCCAATTGTCGTCTTCCTTTCTTTTCAAAATATTTTTCAACATCAATCAATTCATAATTGATGTCTGCAAACGTGTCCATTGCAACAATAACACGCGGCGGATTTTTTATAATTTCGCCTTCATCAGTTCGGTAACAAATTCCTTTCACATCAGAAACATCGCCATTAGTTGCATATACTTCTACCAATTCTTGAAATGTGTCTTCTCCTTGTCCTTGCGCCGTAACATCAATACAAATTTCATCTTTCAAGGTTTGCGTTGGGAACAATGATGTATGCCATCCGCCCCAAATAACAGGAATATCTTTACGCATCTTTTTAACGGCTTGCGTCACAGCCAACGCATCTTTTATAGGTTTTCCCGTTAAAACTGAAGTTCCAAAACACAACGCATCGTCAATATGTTTTCCAATGGTTTCCAAAGGATTTTCATCAATACGACCATCTACAATAATGACTTCATATTTCTCAGGATCCAACACAGAACCAATCGCCAACAAGGCTAAAGGCATGTCAAAAAATACGGCTAGTGGATTATATAGGAGGATTTTGTGTTTTTTCAAAGCAGGTATTGGTTTTTGTTAAAGATACTGACTATTTGAAGATTTGAAACGACATGAGTTTCTTTTTGTGTAAAAAATATTGAACTGAAACTTTCAAAACGCCCAAACCATACGTCATACTTCGTTGAAAATTAATAGATGAACTTTCTTCGGAATATGTGGTTGGACAGGTAATTTCGGCAATTTCAAAACCTTTGTGAAAGATTTGACACAACATTTGATTATCAAAAATGAAATCATCTGAATTGTGTTCTAAGTTCAATGAATTTAATACTTCCGCAGAAAAAGCTCTGAAACCTGTATGATATTCGGATAACTTTTGACCAATTACTATATTTTGAAATAAAGTCAAAAAACGATTCGCAATATATTTATACATTGGCATGCCGCCGCGCAATGCGCCTTTTCCTAAAATCCGCGATCCCATTACTACAGGATACACATCATTTGCAATCAAATATGCCATGGAATGAATCAATTTTGGCGTGTATTGATAATCAGGATGCAACATAATAATAATATCGCCTTCTAACGATAAAGCCTTCCTATAACAACTTTTCTGGTTTGCGCCATACCCTTTATTTTCATCATGTTTCAATACATGTATGATGCCTAATTCTTTCGCAACTCGAAGTGTTTCGTCAGTACTATTATCATCCACCAAAACGACTTCATCAACAATATCAAACGGAATTTCTTCGTACGTTTTTTGCAGTGTTTCCGAAGCATTATACGCAGGAAGTACAACGATTACTTTTTTAGTTTGAATCATGAATTTTGGCTTATTTGCGCTTAAAACGCAAAAAATATTCCTATTCTTTTACGTTCGACAATTTAACAACTATATTTATATACGCAAAACAAAACCACCATTGAAATTACATAAATTCACCACTACTTTTTACGGGAATTTGACGCTTTTTAGCATTCCAATACTATTTATTTTCATCTTGAGAATAGCTGGTTTTGATGGCTTATATGGACAAGATTCCTATGAATATTTGCGCTATACAAATGCTATTCAAGAATATATTTCTGGCGGAATTCATCCTGGAAATTATTTTTGGCCTGTATTATATCCAACATTAGGAAGTTTGCTCGGTTTTATCTTTGGAAGCGCATTGGCGTTGCAATTGATAAGTTGCGTGAGTTTTTCAATTTCGTGTGTTTACATTTTAAAAACGATTCGATTACTCTATCCAAATTCAAAATTTGACTTTTTTTACGTGTTGATTTTTGCAGTTTTTTGCCCGTTTCTATTAAAAATGGGCTTGATTGTCATGTCAGACGCATTAACGTTGGTTTTTGTAGTCTTAGCATTCTATTTTTTTTTTAAATCATATTATAAAAACACAAACCTTGCACCTATTTTCATCTTTGCAATGTGTGCGTTCATGACGCGTTATGCTTCACTTTTCATAACATTTCCGATCATCGTTTATTCTTCGTATTTAGTAGTAAAAAGAAGAAAATTTCAACAACTCATTATCGCAACATTATTAAGTTTAATTGCTGCAATTCCATTTCTCATTTTCCAATGGGGCGCATTATTTGAAGCTTCTTCTAACTACTTTTTAAAAGTTTGGTCGGTTGCAAATTATTTTAAATCGAGTTTTGCTACAGAAGACGGCACAACTAGTTATATGTTCCCAAATTTGATCTACACATTATATGTTTTCTTTCATCCTGGATTTATTTTTATAGGATTTATTCTGAGTCTCATCTCACTAAAAAATTATAAAACACTTTTTACATTTCATCAAAAAATGCTGCTCATTTGTAGTGCGTTGTACATTTTCTTTTTGGCAGGAATTCCGTTTCAAAACCCACGAATTCTCGGTTTGGTATTTCCGCTGATATTAGTTTTATTATTTCCCGCTTTTACAAAATTGATGGAAATAAAGCTCATCAAACGATTTTTTATTCCAGTCGGAATTATCTGTGTCGTATTACAATTGATCTTTTTTACAATGACTTTTAAACTGATTTTCGAACGTACAATTATAGAAAAAGAATTGGCGACACTAATAAAACCGTATCAAGGAGAAACTTTATACAGTTTTGATGTAGATTTGGCAATGCAAGGTCGTGGACTGGATTTTAACTATAAAAACATGTATTTAGAACGCTATCAAGATTTTTCTAAAAATGATTTAATTCTGTTTGATCCGTCACGTTATAAAGTGCAATGGAACGGTAAAAATCCAATGTTAAACTGGGAATTTATTGAAAAAAATTACAAGTTGAAAATTTTAGAAATACATCCTGAAGGATGGAAGTTATATCAGATTAAAACTAAAAAATAATATCAAATATTATAAATAAATACAAGACGTCAGTTCGAGTGTTTTATTAGAATGAAATGAAGATAAAATGTATCGAGAACAGCTTTTGAACATCAATTTACTTTCTGACTTAAAAGCACTTCTCGATACAATTTTTCTTTGAAAAATCACTCGAAGTGACGTATTGAAAAATATAATAATAAATAGATTTCAAATCACATTTTGACATTAACTCAATGTGTTTGCAGAATAACATTAAAATCTAAAATACCAAAAAGTATGCTTTGGATGCGTATCAAATATCGATTAGGATTAATTTACAAAACCATTTTGTTCAAACTTGGTTTAGGGAAATTGCTATTGAAAAATCGCTATGGTGAACGTATTTTGCTGTTTCATGGAATTGATGCAATTGGCGAAACAAAATACAATAGTCGTTTTATTTCAAAGGCGTTTTTTGAGGAATTTATCAAATATATTACGACACATTATAATGTGATCTCTTTGGATGATTTCTATCAGAATAAATTCAAAAAAGGCACCTTAAATATTGCCATTACGTTTGATGATGGTTATTTGAATAATTATAAATATGCAGTTCCAATTCTAGAAAAATACAACATTCCTGCATGTTTTTATATCACAACAATTCACGAAAAAGCACCGTATTTATGGGCAGATTTTCTAGATTTAGTTTCGTATCACACAGAGAAAACATCAGTAGTTTTTGAACGGAATTTGTATCAAAAAAGCGCAAAAAAAGAATTTATCTGGAATAAAATTTCTATAAAAAATGTTGCCAAAGCATTGCCTTACGATGTTTTGAAAATGATCTATCAAGTTTTTGAAGATGATTGGAAAGCATTACCAACAGAAGATTTGAAAGATTATTGGAAACTCATGAACGCAAAACAAATCAAAGAAATTGCAGACAATCCGCTATTTACAATTGGCGCACACGGCGAAACACATGCAAGTCTAATTGATATTCCATTAGCAGCTGCAAAACAAGAAATTTTAAACAGTAAAAAACAATTGGAAACTATTTGCAATCAGCCAATTACAGAATTTGCGTTTCCGTTTGGTTTTTACAATCAAGAACTAGCTGATTATTGTTCCGAAATAGGTTTTGAACGCCTTTTATTAGTCGATTACAACACAAAAGAAGATGTCAAAAACGAAGCGTGGAAGAATCGTTTTGTAATGAATCCGTACATTTCTTTGGAACAACAATTGGCATGTTTACTAAAAGGTTCTTATTTTTAACATATGATCTACAAAGAAATATATCGTCTCAAACGAGTTGACAACAATGATTTTCCAGCAATCAAAGAATTGTTCTGGAAAGTCTTCAAGAAAAAGGTTTCATTACAGTATTTACAGAACAAATACAATACGTCATATTTAGGTATAAATTACATTTGTAGCATTGCGTATTGCGACAAAATTCCCGTTGCTTTTTATGGTGCGATTCCTCAAAAATTTAAGAACAATGAGCGTGAGATATATATAGCGCATTCGAGCGACACGAGTACATTGCCAAATCATCAGCGAAAAGGATTGCAAAATGCATTGGCAAAATTCGCATATGAAATCATGAAGGAAAACGACATTAAATGTATATGCGGATTTCATAGTGAAAACTCATATCGAAGCACTAAAAAATTGGGTTGGAAAGAACACGAACGGATGCAGCGATTTCACGTAAAAGTCCCAACGTTTCCGTTAGCAAAAGTGCTGAATAAATTTCGTTGGAATAACTTCTACGATCTATTTTTTAAAAAGAAATTCTCGCAAGATGCAATTGATAAATTAACAAGTGAACACAAAGAAAAGTACCGAATGAAATTTACAAACGACTTTGTAGCGTATAAGAATAGTTTCAAAAGTCATTACTGTATTGAGATTGATGATTGCGTATTTTGGGTGAAAATTCAAGCAATCATTCATGTTGGATTGTTCTATGCGCCATCTGCGGAAGCGTTACAAAAAGCGATCAAAAAATTACAACGAAAAGCATTTTTCTTAGGCATTACAGAATTTCTTTTTCAAGTAGATGCGACTTCCACAATGGCAAAACAATTACAAACAATTGTACAACCAAAAGAATCTTGGTTAGTTGGATTTTTAGACTTTGATCCTGAAATCGATTTAAAAGATTTTATATTTACCTATTCAGATTTAGATACGTTTTAACATGAAAATTCAACTCAAAAATCACACATTTCAGATAGATCCTGGTCAAAATAAATTGCATTGGAAGCACATTAATTCTGGCGATTGGGAACCAAATACGTTTGCAATTTTTGACAAATTCATCAATGAAAAATCTACCGTTTTAGATATTGGCTCTTGGAGTGGCGTTTTAACTTTGTATGCTGCAAAAACTGCCAAAGAAGTGCATGCGCTCGATCCTGATCCTGTGTGTTTTAGTGAATTGGAAACGAATATTTCTTTAAATCCGGCTATAGCCGAAAAAATAAAAACGTACAAAACCGCTATTTCAAATACGAAAAAAACTGTTCGTTTGTCTGCACGTGAAGCTTATGGAGCTTCTTCAAGTAGTATTTTAGAACGAAAACGCGACACCGAAAACTCGTTGGAATTAGAAACGATTTCTTTGTTTGATTTTTTAGAAAAGGAGCAAATTAAACAAGTAGATTTCATTAAAATGGACGTTGAAGGTGCCGAATTTAAAATTTTACCAACTATTGGAAAAGCGCTAGAAAAGTTAAAATATCCAACCTTATTTGTATCGTTTCATTATAGTTTTTTAAACGAACAATTATATCACAAAAACATTCCATCTGTATTTTTGAATAAGCTTTTGATACGACTCGAAAACACGTTTGGGTTTTCATTATTTAAAAAGAAAATTCGAAAGGAAATCGCAAATTTGTATGACGATGTAAAAGCATATACATACATTTATAAAACCAACGGCACACAGATTTCGTTTGAAGATTTACAGCGCAAACCAGAATTGATTAAAGAAACAGATTTGGTGTTTACGAATGTGGAGTGGAACACTTCCGCTCCGCTCCGTGTAACGGAAAAATAATAACGAAACTTCAGTTCGAGTGATTTTCGATAGAAAATTGTATCGAGAACATTTTGAAACTAAAAAGCAGTTCTCGATACATTTTATCTCCATTTCATTACGATAAAACACTCGAACTGACGTATTTTGAATAACTAAAAACAAAGAGATAGATTCCCAACGAGTTTATCTTGAGCGGAGTCGAAAGGCGGGAATGAAGATGAAAACAACGAATCAACATATCGTATTTTTAACACCAGGTTTTGCGGAATCTGAAAGTGATTCTACCACAATTCCTGCATTACAAGTTTTTTTAAAATCATTGCGAAAAGCGTTGCCAAAAGCGAAATTAACGTTGCTTACATTTCAGTTTCCATTTACGAAAAAGAAATACGATTGGCACGGAATTGAAGTCATTCCGCTAAACGGACAAAACAAAAAGTTAAAGAAATTGTGGACTTGGAAAAAAGCATCTAAAACACTTGAAAAATTACACAAAAAGAAAAATATTGATACAATTCATAGTTTTTGGATTGGCGAATGTTCACGAATTGGAGAACGTTTTTCACAAAAACATAACATAAATCATGTCGTAACTGTTATGGGACAAGATGCTTCGATTGAGAATTCGTATGCGAAAAATTTGATCAATTCAAATGCAAAAATGGTGACGCTTTCTGAGAATCATCAAGCAGAATTATTAAAAACTTATAATTTAGATTCAACTATTATTCCGTGGTATTTGGATGTTGCTGAATTTCCAAAATTACAAGAAAATACAATTGATATTTTAGGAGTTGGCTCATTGAATACAATCAAAAATTATTCAGATTTTATCGAAATTATTTCAGCCATAGCGAAAACATATAAAAACCTCAACGTTGTCATTATTGGCGATGGCACATTGAAAACTGAAATTGAAACTGAAATTGAAAAAGAAGGTTTGCAAAACACTATTACACTTTTGGGAAAACTACCAAGAACCGAAGTTTTAGAAAAAATGGCGCAAGCAAATATACTATTACACACAAGCTTTTACGAATCGTTTGGGTTTGTGTTTTTAGAAGGTTTATATTCAGGAATGCAACTTGTTTCGTATGATGTTGGACTCGCAAAAACATCAGAAAACTGGAACGTTGGCAACAGTAAAACCGAGTTAATTGAAGCTTGCAAAACACTTCTTTCGACAGAAATAAAAACTAAAAATCGCATTGAATTGAGTTCAGAAAAACAATCTATAAACGCATATCTAAATTTGTATTATGCGTAGATTGATCACTATCGGAATGAACACAATTCGCGGATTTGCTAGTCCTGCATTTAATTTTCTGATTGTGGTTTTCGGTGTAAAAATCTTTGGAAAAGCTGATTGGGCGAGTTTAATCAACGTCATGTTATGGGTTTTCTTCGCAACATTTATGTTCGGTTGGGGAAATAGAGATTACTTACTCCGAAAATACAGTCAAGAACCCGGAAAAATGTATCATGCATTTTTTAGCAACTTTTTGTCAAGAAGTTTACTGTTACCTTTTGCACTTTTATTATTGTTGTTTTTTCCTTTTGAAATTGCCTTTTGGGCGATTTTACTCGTAGTATTAACATTTACATATTCGTCATTAAGCACATTAGTTGTATATCATCAAAAATTTAGTGCGCAATTATTGGCAGAAATTATAGCATTTGCAATCATTTTTGGAAGTATTTTTTACGTGGAAACGTTCAATTTAGAAACGTTTTTAAAAATCTACACCATTGCAATTTCTATTAAATTAGTAACCTTAAGTTTGCAACTAAATTTCTGGAAAGAACGATTTTCTGCAACGATTTCCATACAAGAGTTTAAAGCTGGATTGCCTTTTTTCATTCTCGGATTGAGCAGTTGGCTGATTTCAAAAACGGATATTTATGTGGTAGATTTTTACTTAGAAAAATCGCAATTAGCAGAATACCAATTACTAATCACAGCATTTTTAATGTTACAAGCATTGGCGGCTTATATTACAATTCCGTTTACAAAACATGTGTATCGTGTGTCGGAAGAAGTTGTACAAAAGATCAAATATAAATTGTATGCAGTTTCAATTCCGTTGACTATTTTTGGCGGATTTTCCATTTGGTACATCATGGAATATTTTGTAAAATTAGGTTTTTCGTATGAATATTATATAGTTGGCGGATTGATTGCGTTGCCTTGTTATTTCTACACATTGAATATTATGGAACTCATGAAAAACCATAAAGAACGCACCATTATTTACATTAGTTTCTTTGGCTTTTTTGTAAATATTAGCTTGATTTTCCTCCTGATTGAAACCTACGAAATTTTAGGTATTTTAGTAAGTGTTTGCATTACGCAATGGATTGTGTTGTTGGTTTATAAAGTATATAGGAGGTTTTCGTAAATATTGATTGAAAGATTAAAAAATTTAAAGATTTAAAGTTTTAAAGTTTTTAGTTTGTTTGTTGGCACGTGTTGAAAACTAAGTTAAAAACGTCATAGCGAATGAAATGAAGCTATCTTTTTATTGATAAACAGATTACTTCGTCGCAAACTCCTCGTAATGACGAAAAGAAAATATTTGTGAATTCGTAGGCGATTTTTAAATCTTTGAATTCTTTAATCTTTCAATCAAAAAAATTATTTCTTTTTTTGAAAAAAATTCAACACTTTACTCACAAAATCGTCATTGATTCCTAAAGTTCCTTTGAGCCACGTGTAGATTGCGATCATTTTTTTATCAAGCCAAATAAAAACAGCTTTGAAACCATCATTTGGACGCGCACGATAATTGGTAGCTCTTCGTTTGAATGAACCCGATTTTTCTTCCGTAAAGTAATATAATGCAATCGATTTTCGCGTCACATTATCTGGACATTGCATCGGATCAGGAAAACCGTGATACGAATCTTCATCTGTATTGAAAATGACGATTCTGTTGAAAATCGGTTCAATTTTTACAGCACATTTCGACATGTCTTTTTCCCACAATTCCAAATCGCCACCAAAAGAAGTTTCCCAATCTTTGTTGAGATACACTAAAACATTTACGCGACGTCGCCACGTTTTTTTGTGTGGATGTACGGTAAAATCTGCATGAATATTCAAATATCCGCCATTTTCACTTTGATGAATTCCGCCGCCTTCAATGGTTGTATCAGGTAATAAATTAGAAATTCCCGTAAGGTTTTCAAGATATTGAATGAATTCGGGCGAATTTAATTCTTTGATAATTCCGTCACGAATAAATTCGGGAATCAACTCTAGTTTATTCAGTCCATGTTTTTTTTCATTCACATGTACATAATGAATCCAACCTTTATCTTTGATTTTCGGAAATACGTTCAATGCTTTTTCGGCAGCAGCCGTTTCTAAAAAATCATCAAAAATAATATGCGAATACGGCGAAGCTTTTTGATACTTTTCTGTATCCGTTGCTAAGGTTGTATTCCACTTTGAATAATCAAAAATCATATAGTTTGTTCGTAAAATGCGAGCGTAAATGTACTAAAAATATATGTTTGCCATTTTTTTATTTGTCCGCTTGGCGCGATTTAACTTATTAAAATTACAAATACCAGTTTTTTTGTTTCTAGTATATTTTTAGTTCCTTTGTTTCAAACTTATTCTTATGAAATATATACGTCTTGTTTTGATCAATGTAGCCGTTTTTTTTGGACTTTTATTGATTTTGAGTATTGCTGCGTATTTTATAGAAGCCAATCGGATTAAGACATTTTTCACTTTTACTGCGCCAGCACAAGCAGTGTATTTTCAACCAGATTCTATCGCAATTTTTATTCACAAACCTAATATTCATCTTTTGGATAATTGGGGAACGCCAGAAGAGAAAATTTCCACCGAAAGACGCACTAATAATTTAGGGTTTCGGGAAGATGTTGATATTGTGGAAAAGCAACCGAACGAATATCGAATTTTGGTTACTGGCGATTCGCATACCGATGGAGTTTTGAAACACAATACTGAATCTTTTATTAATATTTGGGAAGAAAAACTGAATGCTTCCGATAGTATATTTCAGTACAATTGTATGAATGGCGGCAGTGGTTTTTACACGTTTCGAAATTATCATGGCTTTTTAAAAAAGTATACAGATTTGAAACCCGAAGTATTTTTAATCAATGTGTTTACAGGAAATGATTTCCGAGAAGCGGCTATTTTTGAAGATGATCGCACGAGTGTTTCCAATGTTTATAAAAGTGTTTGGATGCGCTTCCGCAGAAAGTTTCAGTCAAGCGATCAAAAAGCAATTCCGTATAATCAAGGATTGGAACAAACGCTGTTTTTTGAATCGTTTCCAGCAGAAAAAGAACGCACAATGCAATTGGCGCAACAGTATTTATTGAAGATTCAAGAAATATGCAAACAGGAAAACATTCGATTGATCGTAACTTTATTGCCTTCCAAATTAGATGTAAATCCAACGTTTCGAAAAGAAGTACAAACACTTCACAATTTGGATGATGCAACGATGAATATCAACCAAGAGTTATCAAAAAAATTGGCTGACTTCCTTAGTAAAGAAAATATTGAATTTTTCGACTTGAAACCTGCATTACAAAACGCAACCGAAAAAGTATATTGGGATCAAGATTTACATATTAATGAAAATGCGCATCGTATTATTGGTGAGTTACTTTATGAAAAGGTGATTTTTTGATTATTACTTTTTTCTTTATCATTCTAAATCATCTGCTGAACTTCATTCAGTATCAATTCAGAATCTTATGTGTGTTTTTTGTAATAATTACGGAAACTCTCATTGCATACGTGTAATCTTTGTTTTACTTTTATAAGAAATAACCAGCGTTCGGGATTAAAATTTCATATATAAACTATCTATCTCAATTTTCTGTGTATGACAATCAAGAACTAAAACAACATAAAAATAATGGCATTTATAGATTATTATAAAATTCTGGGCATTTCAAAAACCGCATCTGAAAAGGAAATTAAAACTGCCTATCGCAAACTTGCTCGAAAATATCATCCTGATTTGAATCCAGATAATAAGGAATCTGAGCTAAAGTTTAAAGAAATAAACGAGGCAAACGAAGTGTTAAGTCACGCTGAAAACCGTAAGAAATATGATAAATACGGAGAAAATTGGAAACATGGCGAAGAATATGAAAAAGCCCAACAGCAACACAAACGGCAATCTCGACAGCAATCAAGTGCGCAAGATTTTTCGAATGAAGAATATTCAGATTTTTTTGAATCTATGTTTGGAGGCGGAAGATCATCTTACAGTCAAGCCAATAGAACAAAGTTTAAAGGACAAGATTATAATGCGGAATTACACCTGAATTTAAAAGATGTTTATACGTCTCAAAAACAAGTTTTGACTGTCAACGACAAAAAAATAAGGCTTACAATTCCCGCAGGAGTTGAAAACGGACAAGTGATAAAGATTAAAGGAAAAGGCGGATTAGGAGTTAATGGCGGTCCAAATGGCGATTTGTTTATCAAATTTATAATCGAAAATCACACAGAATTCAAACGCGAAGGCAATAATTTATATCAGAATGTTGAGCTGGATTTATACACTTCTATTTTGGGTGGCGAACTAACCGTAGCTACTTTTAACGGAAAGGTTAAACTTAAAATAAAGCCTGAAACGAAAAATGAATCGAAAGTAAAATTGAAAGGAAAAGGATTTCCTAAGTATAAAAAAGAAGGCGTATTTGGCGATTTAATTATTACGTATCATATAAAAATACCAACAGATTTAAGTGAAAGAGAAATAGAGTTATTCAAAGAACTTCAAAAAATAAAAGCCAAATGAAAGCACAACATTTAATACCGACACAAACCATTTGTTCACATTATAACATTGAAATTTCATTTGTAGATGCTTTGAACAAAATGGGACTTATTCACATAGAAATTATGGAGCAAGTTCAATGCATTCATCAAGATCAAATAAGTGATTTAGAAAAAATCATAAGACTTCACAACGAGCTAAATGTCAACTTAGAAGGCATTGATATTGTGTTTAATTTGCTACAAAAGGAAATGGAGTTGCGAAATGAATTAAATACCTTAAAAAACAGGTTGAGGCTTTATGAGAGTGATTGAAGTTATTTCTGTGTTGTTGTTTTGAAATAAGTGTTTGGATTATGATTCATTATTGAAATTGTATGTAATTGTGGAAAACCGTAACATATAATTATTTTCTTGTTTTACTTTTATGAGAAATAATAGGGATTCCTATGATACCAATTTTTTATTCATTGTGGAAAACATTAAAAAGGAAAATAATTAAAATTTAAAACAAATGGCATATAGAATAGTAAATGCGACGACTCTTACTGATTTAGAAAAGAATGTAACCAAATTAATGGATATAGGGTTTGTACCTGTTGGTTCGTTTAAAGCGAATGGGAAAATTAATTTTCATGGAACAAATTATTACCAAGCTATGTATAAATAATTTGAGGAGAAGTTATCAGTAAACTTGTTTTATGATTAAAACATTACTGCAATTACATATGATTACTAGAAACTATACTGAACAGGAACATAAAGGTTTCTTTATTTGAGAATTACCCTAAGTTCAGTATCTATATTAATTAAAATCAATTTTAAAGTACATAAGCAGATAGGATTAATATTAAAAAAGTCCTAAAGCCACTACTCCAAAATCCCATCATTAAAAACCAAAAACATAACTCCATCACCAGGCAACCAACGTGAATATTCATATTCCTTAACAACTTTATCGTCTTTAGCAGGTTTAAAAACTAACATATAAACTGGAGTTACATCTTCCCACCATTTTTCTTTTTCTTCTGAGAAGAAATTCCATGTGACATATTCTACGCCGCCTTGAATCTGATTTTCAGGAATTCCTGAAGCTGTAAGTTCATTTAGTGCATTCCAACGTGTGCGATTCCAAGATAAATAATCGTGTGTGGCACAAACTGAAAAAAGTGTGAGTAATCCTAAAAAGCCAAAAGCGAAATATTGATACATTTTTTGTGGAACTTTTTGTGAATTCGCACCCAAAAACACAATCGCAATTGGAAACAACGGCAATAAATATCTGTCGTATACGCCAACAATTAAAAATGGCGTTAAATACACAACATAAAACACAAACGATAAGACTACGATTGGCGAAACTTCTTTTTTCTTAAATGCTGAAATAATTAATGTTCTACAATGGAAAATCAACGCAACACTTGAAAACACACCAATTGCTGTCACTATTTGCCAAAACAATTCGGGCGCACGTGGCGATGGACTTGTCGTAAAGTTTCCTGCGTGATCGGCTAATGTGGTTGGACCAACGCCGAAATCAATCCAAATATTATCTAAACTTGGCAATATTTGCCCGATTTTAATTAAAATAGCTGTAACGAGAACTGTCCAAACGATTGTCCAAATTTTATAACCTTTAAATTTGTAACGATTTATGTAAAATAGATGAATTGGCGCTAATAAAAATCCAATGTACGCCATACATCTAAAGAAATATGTAAACACGAGAATCAGTATGTTTTTATCTACATTTTTGATGTTTTCTATCAATAAACCAAACTTAGAATTGTATCGTTCCTGCAACAAATCATTCGTTTCCATGAAATAGGAAAAGATCAATGAAAAGACAATTAAAAAGAATACTGGAGCGATCGCTTTCGCGAGATTTTTCACAGTTCGTTTCTTTGTCAATAAAATAGTTAGCAGAAAAACAATCGGGAAAACCCACGCTAATTGACGAATTGTAAATGCCCAACAACAAAAGAAAATTGCCCAAATAATAGGTTGCCAAGTGTCAGTTTTGATCGCTTTCGCGAAAAAGTAAAATGCCCAAATGGTTACGCAATAAAAAGGAATATCCGTCATGAACGAAAACGACAACGAGAGAAATATCGGATTCATCATGCATAAAACCGTTCCGAATAAAGCAATCCAACGAGAAATATTAGCGAGTTTACAAAGTTCGTAAATTCCAAGAATTGTGGCAAATCCCATAACCAACGTTGACCAACGCAAAACGGTAAATGAAAACCCAAATATTTTGGTAAAGAAATAGCCGTAATACACATGTCCGACCAAGGTCATTTCTCCCCAATTGTAAAGTTTTAAATAACCATCTTCAACTAAAGTTTTGACAGATTTCCCATAACACCAATCGTCATTCAGTGGGAAATCACCTGTTGGATTTATGATAAAAATCACCAACAACCACAAAAGTAGTAATCCAAATTGATCTTGGTGTTTTTTAAGAAATTTGATCATTTTTTATAGTAGCTAAAATACGATTCAATATGTTTTTTCGCGAATGCATTTCCTGCTTCGCTCCAATGTCCGTCACAAGATAAAAATAATGCTTTATATTCTTCTTCTGTGAAGTTTTCTGTTTTTGGCAACAAGTCTAAATATTCAACATTAATGCTGTCACAAACTGCTTTGAGTTCTTTTCCTAACGGATTTTTTCCGTGTTCACGATATGCCTTAATTTCTTTCTCAATCGGAATACTATAGATCATTACAGGACGATTTCCTGCCAGTTTTTTAATTTCTTCAATTGTATATCGCATCCGATTGAATTGCTTCTCAGAATAGTTGAAATAACTTGGCACTTTGGAAGCTTCCAACAGTTTATCTTGCGGGATTGCTTTTACTCTTCGCATGACACGCATATAATTATACATATTATATGAGTTTGTAAAGTTCTTTAAAACCTTGTTGATGAAGTTTTGCTTTCGTGGCAACGCTTTAGATTTGTGAATACTATCCGTATGATATACCATTTCAAAGTTTGGATAGTTGCCTTTTAAAAACGGACGATATCTGTCACTTCCAAATCGCAAACCAATTTCATAATCGTCATCAATAAAATCATTGGAAGGTAAAATTCCGACTAAAACTGCTTCATGTGTATATTCTCGCGCAAGCGTTTTATATAACATAAAATATTGTGTAGGCCCAAAATTTCCTGCTAATCCGTAATTGAGGTGTGGAATTGCTGTTTCTTGTTCAAGTAAATTTGTCAAGCGATCTTCCACTTGCACGCCAATTCCTTCCGTGAACGAATCGCCTAATGCTACAACTCTTTTGGTTTCAGCAATTACTTCTCGTTCTGCATCGCGAAAGCCTTTTGAATTTGATTCATACACAACATCAAAACAATATTTCTTCTGTCTGTACACATCATTTGGCAAATGAATTGTGCCAAAATCTTCATTCAAATCAAACCAAAAATTCTGTGTATTTTGAAACGTATACGTTGGCAATTCTATCTTTATTTCTGCTGTGCGAATGTAGATTGCGAGTACAATTTCGAGCAAAATAAACGTAATCCCGAAAATGATAATCAGGTTTTTGAGCGGTTTGAAAATATACTTTTTAAGCAAAATGGTTCTTTTGGGAATTTGATCAGTTCAAACAAATATACAGTCTCTGCGAGAAGAATCTTTATTCACACCAAAAAAAAATTAGAAATCCCTTGATACTTATGTATCTTTATCAAAAATTACAATTCATCGATGAGTTCTACATTGCTTAAAAATATTAACAAAAAGTACGCACCACAAAACTATCTTTTTTCTCCTGAATGGATTGTTCTTGGCGTGAATAATGTTTGTAATTTGCATTGTAAAATGTGTGATGTTGGCACAAAAAGTTTAGATACTAATTTTGCGCAAAATTTAGTAGGAACACATCCAATTAATATGCCTTTGCCTTTGATTGAAAAAATTATTGACGAAATGGCATTGCATTATCCAAAATCAAAATTGGGATATGCATTTACAGAACCTTTGGTATATCCGCATTTAAAAGCTTCTTTGGAATATGCCAAAAAGAAAAATGTACAAACGTCGATTACAACAAATGCATTAACGTTAAAACAGAAAGCAAAGATTTTAGCTGAGAATAATGTTACAGATTTATACATTTCCTTAGATGGACCACAAGATATTCACAACGAAATTAGAGGTCATAAAAAATCGTTTCAAAAAGCTGTGGAAGGCATCGAAGAATTATTGCGTTTGCAACCAAAAGCTTCGATTTCTATATTTTGCGTGATTACTGAATGGAATATTGGCTATTTAAAGGAATTTTTAGATTTTTTCAAGGAATATCCGTTAGGTCAAATTGGGTTTATGCATTCAAATTTTACGAAACAACATATTGCGGATACGCACAATGAAATTTGGGCACAATCTTATCCTGCAACAGCTTCTAACGTAGATGAAGTTAATATTGATAATTTTGATTTAGACGTACTTTGGCAAGAAATTTCAGAAATTAAAGCAGCCAATTATAAGTTTCCCGTGAGTTTTTCTCCAGAAATAGCTTCCAAAGAAAAGCTTCATGAGTTTTATCACAAACCAGAAAAAATCATTGGAAAAATGTGCAATGACGTTTTTACCAATATCATGATAAAATCTGACGGAAGTGTGATTCCTGCACATGGAAGATGTTATAATTTAACACTCGGAAATATTTACGATGAAAATCTAAAGCAAATTTGGAATGGTCGTGTGCTAAAAAAATTCAGAGCAACATTACATGAAAATGGCGGTTTATTGACTGCCTGCAGTAGATGTTGTAGTGCTTTTTAGTAAAGGCTTTATTAAAGCAAAAAATCTTAAATTTTCGCTACATTTCAAAAAGTTTATATGACTTCAATGAAGAATCTAAAATTTAAAATTATTTCCATCGGAATTGGGCTTTTACTCAGTCTATTTTTGGGAGAAATTGTTGCCAGAGTCTATTTTTTTGGTAGCGCGGCGTTTTCATATTCACGCACAAATTCGTTTGGAATTTTAGATAATTCAGGCTTGCTGAAATATTCCGATTCAGATGAATTGACTTATGAATTACTTCCAAATTTAGACACCAAATACAAACTTGCCGATTTTCATACCAATGCTGAAGGTTTCCGTGGTCGGTATGATGAAGTATATCTAAGTGATAAAAAGATTGCTGTTTTGGGTGATTCATTCACCATGGGAACTGGCGTGCATGAAGAAGAAATGTATGTTCCACAAACAGAAAACATGTTGAATAAATCAGCTACAGAATTCAACTATAAAGTATTCAACTATGGCGTTTCTGGTTATGCGTTGACAAATTATATAACGATTTTAGAACGAAATGCCTTAAAACACAATCCAGATTTGGTGGTTATTGGGTTTTGTGCTTCTAACGATCATTATCGTATTGGCACCGATTTTTCTATGGACGATTTTACCATTAAACCAAGAAAAAATGTTTTTTGGGATTCGTATTTAAAGAAACTACTCAGCATCAAACTAAAATCTCAAAAACAGAAACCAATTGTATATGAAGCTGAACATGTGCAATATATGGACGAACAGTTTCAAATATTTCAAGATATTTTAACCAAAAATAATAGCAAAGGACTCGTTTTTTATATGGATTTGGTGTATGATTCAGTTCGCGTTCAACAAATTCAAGCATTAGCTAAAAAAAACAATTTACTGTTTTTAGATGTTTCTGAGTTTTTTCAAGATAAAAATCTATTCAACTATATTGTGAACGAATTAGATCCGCATCCGAACGGAAAAGCGAACCAAATCTTTGCAGAGAAGCTTTCAAGTTATATTTTAGCCAATAGAAATGACATATTCAACAACTAATGGGAAATAAAATCATCATATTCAATCCAAGAAGTGCCAATGCAAAGCATCGATTGCCGAATACTATTATTCAAGTTGGTGCCGCAATTCATGGAAAATATGAATATGTTTTTGTTGATGGAAACATGGAAACGGATCCGTGGGAAAAGATTTCTAATTATTTTGCTACGGGCGAATACAAGTATTTCTGTCTCACAGTGATGCCTGGACCACAATTGAAACAAGCAATTCCGTTTGCTCGAAAGATTAAGGAATTGTATCCAGAAGCAATCAATATTTGGGGCGGATATTTTGCTTCAAACCAATATAAACCTTGTATGAATTCTGGGTATGTGGATTATATTATTAATGGCCCTGGCGACAATACGTTTCCGCAATTATTAGATGTTTTAGAAGGGAAAAGTGACGAAAAACTCATGTTGATTCGCAACTTGATTTTTAAAAATGAGGAAGGCAAAATTGTGCAAACCGTAAAAGAAGCATTGCTCGATCAAGATTCATTACCGCAGTATCCGTATGAATATTTCAACACGTTTTATCCGTTAGAAAATTATTTGGCAAAGACTTTTATGGGAAGAAGAACATTTGCGTATCACTCAAGTATGGGTTGTCCGTTTAGTTGTTCTTTTTGTGCGGTTGTGCCAATTTACAACGCAAAATGGAAAGCAAAAGCTGCACCGACAGTTTATAAAGATATAGAATATTTCAAAAAAGAGTACAATATTGACGCCGTAGAGTTTCACGATAATAACTTTTTTACGTCCAAAAAACGTGTGATGGAATTTTCCAAACTCGTCATAGATGACAATATAGAATGGTGGGGCGAAGGACGAATTGATACGATTAATAAATACTCCGACGAGGAATTACACTTAATGCGAAAAGCAGGTTGTCGGATGATGTTTTTGGGTGCAGAAACTGGAAACGATGAAGTGTTGAAGCAGATGAATAAAGGTGGAACACAATCTGGTCAAATGATTAAAGATTTTGTGAAACGCATGAAAAATGTCGATATTATTCCTGAATTATCGTTTGTGTTAGGTTTGCCTGGACCAAACGAAAAGAAAGTCTACGAACAGATTTTATGGGATATTAATTTTATTCGTGAGATAAAAGCAATTAATGAAGATGCGGAAATTATTATTTATTTGTACAGTCCGGTGCCGACAGAAGGTTCGGAGTTGTATCAGCAAATTGTAAACGCAGGTTTTTCATTTCCAGAGAAATTGGAAGAATGGATTGAACCAAGTTGGGAAAAATTCGATTTGCGAAGAAATCCGCTAACGCCTTGGTTAAAACCGTATATGATTGATACGATTCAGAATTTTGAAACGGTGCTAAATGGCTATTATCCAACTGCTTCCGATTTCAGAATTAAAGGCTATAAAAAATGGTTGCTGAAATTAGTTTCTGGTTATCGTTTTAAATATGGTTGGTATAAATTTCCGTACGAGATTAAAGTTTTACATAAAATTTGGAAATATCGTCAGCCAGAAATTGAAGGTTTCTATTCAGAATAATTCTCAGAAATATGTTTAAGAAACTTAAAAAAATCATATTTCCTGTTGCGAAATTCGCCTTTGACAAATATACTTTGAAACAACGAAGTTATACATATGAAGGCATTGAAGTCAAGATCAGCGCAGAAGTATTTCCGCCACATTTTACGTTAAGCACAAAAATTCTGCTCGATTTTATAAAACCATTAAATTTAACCAATAAAACCTTTTTAGAACTCGGTTGCGGCTCTGGAATTATTTCCTTGTTTGCGGCTTCTAAAGGTGCAAAAGTGATTGCTTCTGATATTAATCAAATTGCAATTGGCGAGTTAAAACTCGCTGCTATCAAAAATGAAATTGATGTAACTATTGTCTATTCTGATTTGTTTGAAAATTTAGTTGATAAAACATTTGAGTATATTATTATAAATCCGCCATATTATCCAAAAGCACCGAAAAATGATAAAGAACGTGCTTGGTTTTGCGGAGAAAATTTCGAGTATTTTGAAAAATTATTTGCCCAACTTCCACAACATATTGCTCCAAATACGTGGATGATTTTATCAGAAGATTGCGAAATAGAACATATTAAACAACTCGCTTCTAAAAACGGACTTTCGTTTGCACTTATTTTAGAAAAAAGTGTTGTCAAAGAGAAAAACTATATCTTTAGTATTCAAAAATTATAACCGATTTGCAAAAAACTTCGCGGAATATATTGCTCGATATTTTAAAAGTCATTGCTTCACTTTTTGTGATTGGCACACATTGCGGCTTTTTGTTTGAATATAGTGAATTAGCATCTCAAATTGTTACAAACGGAATTTTCAGAATTGCCGTTCCGTTTTTTTTCTGTGTGAACGGTTTCTTTTTATTTACTGTATTTAAAAATAATCGCATACAAACTTGGACAAAACGCGTTGGTATTTTATATCTCATTTGGATGTTGATTTACAGCTATTTTTGGGTGTATTTAAATGACTTTAATTTGTTAAAAATTATTTCAACATTCCTATTTGGTTTTAATCATTTATGGTATTTGGCTGCGCTCATCCTTGGCGGATTGGTATTGTATCAACTTCGGAATGCTTCAAACACGCTATTAATTATAAGTGCTTTTATTCTATTTTTGATTGGAATCGTCATTCAATATTTAGGACAACTTCATGTATTTTCACAACAACCAATATTAGATAAGTTGATTAATTATCCTCCGTTACATCGAAATTTTTTGCTATTCGCATTACCACTTTTAAGTATTGGTTATGTGATACGACGCACAAATTTTCATACGAAACTCAGCAAACAATTTGTCAAAAATTTACTCATTATAAGTTTAACACTTTTAATTGCAGAGAATTTGATTACGTATTATTATATAACTGGCGAAGCAATTCTTAACACCTATATTTCTTATGTATTCTTGGCTCCAGCATTATTGATTGCAGCGTTTACGTTCAAAATTACCTCCAATTTGAATAGTAAATTAGTATCGTCATATTCAATTGCAATTTACTTAGTGCATCCGTTAATTATTTTTTTAATTTATAATGTAGTTTCTTTGTCGCCCACAGTGAGAACATTTGTAACTATTGTACTTTCTGTGATTGCAAGTTATTTGTTGATTCAACTGAACAAAAAATTGAAGTATATTTTATAAACTGTTTTATTCGTGAAAAGTAAACTCAAATTTGCCTATATATTATTCAGAAATGTGCTCATCATTTTTCTTTTGTTAGAAATTGGATTGGGAATTTTTTACAGTTATCATGATGAAAGTGGAATTGATGGAAATACTGAACGCATTATTGCTTCTGGCGCATTTGATGGTTTGGAAGATGAAACTGTCAAAGAAATTTTTAGAGAACTTCGTCAACAAGACATGCAATGGGAACCATATTTGCATTATCGTTTTAAACCGATGAACGGAAAACACAATACAATTTACGAAAATGGGCGCCGAAAAACAGTAAATCTCAGCTTGAAAGATTCGGCGACAGCCTTAAAAATATTTTGTTTTGGCGGTTCTACCATGTACAGCGCTGGCGCACGCGATGCACATACAATTCCGTCTGAATTATCAAAATTGATTCACACAAATTTTCCCGATCAAAATGTAGAAATTACTAATTTTGGGTGTCACGGATATACGCGTGCTACAGAGAATATTCAGCTTCAGCGAGAATTGATTAAAAACAATATTCCTGATATTGTCATTTTTTATGATGGCGTAAACGAAGTCATTTCGGCACATCAAAACAACGAAGCCGGATTGCCATCAAATGGGTATAATCGGAAGAAAGAATTCAAACTTGCACACAATTACAAGAAACGCATTAAATTGATGATTACGTCTAGTAATTTATACCGATTTATCACAACATTGCAACGAAAACTCTTTACAAATTCGGCATATATACAACTCGGCGAACGTTCGGATGCGTTGGCAACAGACATTGCTGACACGTATGTAGGTTACGTAAAAATTTCAAAAAGTTTAGAAGACAATTACAATTTTAAAGTGTTCAATTTTTTACAGCCAGTAATTTATTCAAAAGAGAACCTAACTGAAGCTGAACAAGGTTATTTTCGCGATCAGCAGTATTATGAAAACCTATATGACTTGTCGTATGAAACGGTTCGGAAAAATTCGTTGATGAAAAATGATAGCACTTTTATAGATATTAGCGATGTGTTTGATGCTTCTGACAAAACGATTTTTAGTGATTTTTGCCATACTGGCGAATTAGGAAATCAATTGGTCGCTGCCAGAATGTTTGAATATTTAAAACCTGAATTAACACCAAAAACAACCGAAACTGTAATAGTACCAGAAACTGAACAACTAACAAAAATCAATAACTAATTATATAAAGAAACATGGAACAACTTTTAACCTTAGATAGTCTTTTTACCTTATTTATGCTTGTCTTATTGCAAGCTGTTTTAGGATTTGACAACCTATTGTACATTTCGTTAGAATCGCAAAAAGCACCAAAAGACAAACAATCATTCGTTCGAAAAATGGGAGTTGGTTTGGCTATAATTTTACGAATTGTATTATTATTTGTATTGATAAAATTGATTTCTTTTTTCCAAGAGTCATTTTGGAATGTCAGTAATGAAGTTATTGGATTCAAATTTAACGGACACAGTCTTATTGTATTGGCAGGTGGCGTTTTTATCATTTACACCGCCGTAAAAGAAATTTGGCATATGATGTTGATGAAAGAACATGCGCAGAATGAAGGCACTAAAAGTAAAAGATCTGTAAAAAGTGTCATTACTTGGATTGTGGTGATGAACTTGGTATTCTCGTTTGATTCTATTTTGAGCGCAATGGCATTAACAAGCGACATGGAACAAACACCACAAATAATTTTAATGACAATTGCCGTTATTTTAGGTGGATTATTGATGATTGTAATGGCGGATAAAGTATCCAACTTTTTACAAAAGAACAAAATGTACGAAGTATTGGGATTATTTATTCTGTTCATTGTGGGAATCATGTTGCTGTCAGAAGGCGGACATATTGCACATTTAGAATTTTTTGGAAACAAAGTAACGCCAATGAGCAAAGCAACGTTCTACTTTGTCATTATTACCTTAGTAATTATTGATATTGTACAAGGTCGTTACCAGAAAAATTTATTAGCTAAGAAAGAAATGCTGGAAAAAACTGTTGAGAAACAGGAAGAAGTGTAAGAATGGTTTTCATACACAGAATTCGTCAGATCGAGTGATTTCTGACAAGAAATTGTATCGAGATCCACTTTGAAGTTGTAAATGATTCTCGATACAATTTTTCTTTATTTCATTTCGAAAAATTACTCGAATTGACGTTTTGATTAAAAAGAAATCTCAGTCTGCAAAAAATCACGCAACACCACATTTCCGTTATCATTAATATGTGGATCGTTGGCAAAATACAAACGATAATTTTCTGTGTCGTTTGCTTGAAAAGTTTCTAAAGGATTTAATTGTGTCACATTCGTGAATGCTTTTAAATCCTTTTTTGCTTGCGCGAAGAATGGATAATTTAGTTGTTGAACAGTTGTTTTATCATCAAAAGTTGCTCCTAATTGATTCAAATTATTTAAGTAATAATCATTCACTTGCGAGCAATGTGGAATCCACACCAAATACACAGGAATATCTTTTGGAATCGTTTCTAGGAAAGTTTGCATATAACCCAACCAAACATCATAACGTGCTTTAAAAGGCTCTTTTAGCAGCAATGTATTGTTAAAAAAAGAACGATCAAAGTTTAAAAATCGTTTGGTGCGTTCATCATAAAAATCAATAGAAAAATCGTCGGTTGCCATTGTGTGCGTTCTACTATTTACGCGCGGACTAAAAACGGTTGCTTTGTGATTCAAATATGATAAACTTAGAAAATGATCGGAAGCTTCCCAATACAAATTTCTGGCAACAGAAAACTTTTCCCAACTCCATAAATGATTTACGTCAACCAAATCGTTTCCAACATAAATTTGATAGATTATAGCTTTCGGCTGATGTTTTTTAATTTTTGCTTTCGCGAAGGTATTCACTTGCCGAACTCCAATTCCTGGAACACTCACGTTTACAAATGATGCTTTCGGATTCTTTTCTCGTAACTTATCTATATAATTAATTTCTTTTGCTGTAGCCGAAAACGAATCGCCAAACACTAAAAAATCTACGGAAGTATTTGCCAAGTCAGTTTCAGTATTCAAATGAGCGGTTTCTGCTTTATAAAAATCAATTACCGAATATCTATATAAAACTTCAAACAACACAAAAGTTACCACTACAACAATCGCTGTATTAATAAAAAACTTCTTTATTTTTGGCAAAAATTTCATTCATAAAAGTTTCGATAAAGATAGTAGTAAAATTGCTTTTTTGAGACATTTTTTAAAATATTGAAAACCAATACGTTTATCTAATTTCAGGATTCTTCCCAATGTATTTGTTATCTAAATAATAAATCTTACCTTTGCAGACTCTTTTTAAGAGATAGGAATGTTTAATAATTAAATAAATTTAGTGTGGACACATTAAGCTACAAAACAATTTCAGCGAACAAAGCTACTGCAGATAAGCAATGGGTTTTGGTTGATGCTGAAGGACTAACGCTAGGGCGTATGGCTTCTAAGGTAGCAAAACTACTTAGAGGTAAGTACAAGCCTAGCTTTACACCACATGCTGATTGCGGAGATAATGTTGTTATTATCAATGCGGAGAAAATCATCTTAACTGGAAACAAGTGGACTGACAAATCTTATATTCGTCACACAGGTTATCCAGGTGGTCAAAGATCACTAACAGCTACGGAACTTTATGACAAAGACCCAGCAAAATTAGTGGAAAAATCAGTTAAAGGAATGTTACCAAAAAACAAATTGGGTAGCGCATTATTCCGTAACCTAAAAGTTTATGTTGGACCAAAGCACGATCAAGATGCGCAAAAGCCAACAACTATTAACTTAAATGATTTAATGTAACATGGAAGTTATTCACAAAATTGGTCGTAGAAAGACGGCTGTTGCTCGTGTATATGTTTCTCCAGGAACTGGGAACATTACCGTAAACAAGAAATCGTTTGAAACGTATTTCCCAACACCAACATTACAGTACAAAGTAAAACAACCGTTCGCTTTAACAGAAACAGTTGATGCTTACGATGTAAAAGTAAATGTATTTGGTGGTGGATCTACTGGACAAGCAGAAGCTGTTCGTTTGGCAATCTCAAGAGTATTATGCGAGATTGATCCTGAAAACAGATTGGCACTTAAACCAGAAGGATTACTTACAAGAGATCCAAGAATGGTTGAACGTAAGAAATTTGGACAGAAGAAAGCTCGTAAGAAATTCCAGTTCTCGAAACGTTAATTTTTGTCGTTTTTCGAAAAAAACGTACAGTTCATTTATTATTGAAATTAAAATAATGTTGTCGTTGTTTCGCATACAGCGGAAATTAGTTTAGCATCTAAATAGATAAGACCAATGCAAATTGCTACTCATCTATTGCTAATTCAACGAACGTAAACTATTTACAAAAATGGCAAATAACATAGAAGTTAAAGACTTACTTGAAGCAGGTGTACACTTTGGACACTTGACAAGAAAATGGGATCCAAACATGGCGCCGTACATCTACATGGAGCGCAATGGAATCCACATTATCAACTTATACAAGACTGTTGCTAAAATTGAGGAAGCTAATGAAGCTTTAAGAAAAATTGCAGCATCTGGTAGAAAAATACTTTTCGTAGCTACGAAAAAACAAGCAAAAGACATTGTTGCTGAAAAAGCAGGGAAAGCTAACATGCCGTACATCACTGAAAGATGGCCAGGTGGAATGTTAACTAACTTTGTAACGATCAGAAAAGCCGTTAAAAAAATGGCTACTATTGACCGAATGAAGAAAGATGGAACGTTCCTTACTTTATCTAAGAAAGAACGTTTACAGGTTGATCGTTTAAGAGCAAAATTAGAAAAAAACTTAGGTTCTATCAACGATATGACGCGTCTTCCAGGTGCATTATTCATAGTTGATATCAAACGTGAACACATCGCAATCAAAGAAGCTCAGAAATTAAACATTCCAATTTTTGCAATGGTTGATACAAATTCTGACCCAAGAGAGGTAGATTATGTAATTCCTGCAAATGATGATGCTTCAAAATCGATCGAGAACATTTTAACGCACGTTACTGATGCAGTTATCGAAGGTTTATCTGAGAGAAAAGCTGAAAAAGATGCTAAAAAAGTTGAAAAAGAAGTAGCTGCTGCTCCAAAGGCAGAAGCGAAACCTGAAGCAAAAGCTGAAACTAAAGAAGCTCCGGCTAAACCTGAAGTAAAGGCAGAAACCAAAGAAGTTACAGCTAAAACTGAAGCAGAAGCAAAACCTGAAGTAAAGGCAGAAGCTAAAGAAACTCCAGCTGAAACTGAAGTTGCTGCTCCAAAAGCTGAAAAGGAAGCTCCAGCAAAAGAAGAAGATAAAAAATAATTATTATTTAACGTTGATACGTTAATTCAATAAAAAGAAATAAGCGGTTTTACTGTTGATTTTGAAAATACTGAATTAGCGTATGAACATTAAAACAAACATAAAATGGCAAAAATTACAGCCGCAGAAGTAGGTAAATTAAGAAAAACTACAGGTGCAGGAATGATGGACTGCAAAAAGGCATTAGTAGAAGCTGAAGGTGATTTCGATAAAGCAATTGACATTCTTCGTAAGAAAGGTCAAAAAGTTGCTGCTAAAAGAGCAGATCGTGAATCAAGTGAAGGTGTTGCTGTTGCAAAAGTAAATGCAGACAATACTACAGGTGTTGCAATTGTTGTAGGATGTGAAACTGATTTCGTTGGTAAAAACGATAGTTTTGTTGCCTTAGGAAAAGAATTAGCAGACTTAGCTATTGAGCATAATACAAAAGAAGAATTTTTAGCTGCTGATTTCGGTGGAATGACTGTTGCTGAAAAATTAATTGAGCAAACTGGTGTTATTGGTGAGAAAATTGAGATAAATGCTTTTGAAAAAATCGAAGCTGCTTATGTTGGATCATATGTACACATCAATAAAATTGCTGCTGTTGTAGGATTTTCTGCAAAAGTTGATAACATTGAAGCCTTAGCTAAAGATGTTGCTATGCAAGTTGCTTCTATGGGAGCAACTACATTATCTTACAAAGATTTCGATCCTGCTTTTGTTGCATCTGAAACAGAAGCGAGAATTGCTGCAATTGAAAAAGATAACGAAGAATTAGTACGTTTAGGGAAAACATTGAAAAATGTTCCTCAATATATCTCTATGTCTCAGTTAAGCGACGAAGTTTTAGCAAAAGCAGAAGCGGATGCAAAAGCGGAATTAGCTGCTGAAGGAAAACCAGAGAAAATTTGGGATCGTATCTTACCAGGTAAAATGGAAAGATTTATTTCAGATAACACTACGTTAGATCAAGAGCAATGTTTATTAGACCAAAACTTTATCAAAGATGAAAAGTCTACGGTTGCTAAATATGTTGCTTCTTACGGAGACGTTGCTGTAACAGGTTTCAAACGTGTATCTTTAGGATAAACAAATTTACTCTTCGGAGTTATAAGTATATAAAAAGGCTTGTCAATTTGACGAGCCTTTTTTGTGTTTTTAATATACAAGCAGCAATTAATTCGGCGTTACTTCTGGAGCTTTTTTACTAATCCTCATTACACAAACAGAATTATTACCACCTTCACATTTGCAAGAAGTAGTGATTGCTCCGTTATTAGGATTATAGGTTCCGCTTGGATAGCAGCAATTGCCACCTGAGCATGAAATGTATATATCGTCTTGATTTGTAGATTTGGAAATTTCAGTGTCTTGCTCAAACTTAATCACGGTATCTTTCTCAAATTTGAAATCTGTAATACCGCGCACAAATAATATAGCAAATTCAAAACCTTCTAACTCATAATGTATCGTTGCAACAATCGATTGATCTGTTGCCTTTTCATATACGATATCAATAATAGTTCCTTTTTGATTCGTAATTCTATCATTTAATTCTTCAACTGAATTTGCAATCGAAACTTTATCTGGAGATAATAAAGAAAAGTTAAGAGGCTGAAGTGTATCATTTGTTAGATTTTCCGTATCATTACTACAAGCAACAAAAAATATTGTAGTAAAAATTAATAATAGATGTAATTTTCTCATAATTAAAGCTTTTGGATTTATAAACATATAAAATATCTTACTTTTGTAAGTGTATTACAACTAAAGTAAATCATAATTTTTACATATAATTACGGTAATCCGCAAAAGGCTGTATAATTGTATAAAAAAGGCATGCTTGTTCTTTTTAATCTTTTCGAGTGATTCTTCCCTTTTTATTGTGAATGATTATTTGTGATTAATCATACTTACAACTAAAAACATTTTTGTACACTTCATTATTTGCTATATTTGCAAAACTCATCACAACAAACAATGCAATACAAAAGAATTTTACTCAAATTATCAGGCGAAGCGCTCATGGGTGATAGACAATATGGAATTGATCCAAAACGTTTAGCCATATACGCGAAAGA
Organism: Kordia antarctica; assembly: GCF_009901525.1. Taxonomy (NCBI): domain Bacteria; kingdom Pseudomonadati; phylum Bacteroidota; class Flavobacteriia; order Flavobacteriales; family Flavobacteriaceae; genus Kordia; species Kordia antarctica. The sequence continues at coordinate 4,054,439 of NZ_CP019288.1, read as the reverse complement.
AATTAAAGAAGTAGTCGAGCTAGGAATCGAAGTTGCCATTGTTATCGGTGGTGGAAATATTTTTAGAGGTGTTGCTGGTGCCAGTAATGGCATGGACAGAGTACAAGGAGATCACATGGGAATGCTCGCAACTGTTATTAACGGTTTGGCATTACAAAGTGCGTTGGAAGACGCAGATGTACATACACGCTTGTTAACAGCTTTAGAAATTAAAGAAGTAGCTGAACCTTATATTAAACGAAAAGCGATTCGTCATTTAGAAAAAGGACGTGTTGTTATTTTTGGTGCAGGAACTGGGAATCCATATTTTACTACGGATTCTGCCGCTGTATTACGTGCTATTGAAGTGCATGCAGATGTAATTTTGAAAGGAACTCGTGTAGATGGAATTTACGATAAAGATCCTGAAAAGAACACGGAAGCTGTAAAGTTTGATTATATTTCTTTTGATGAAGTTTTAAAGCAAGGATTAAAAGTGATGGACACAACTGCTTTTACGCTGAGTCAAGAAAATGAATTGCCAATTATTGTGTTTGATATGAATACACGTGGAAATTTACTCAAAGTAGTTTTAGGAGAAAATATTGGGACTAAAGTCAACTTATAATATAAAATTTGGCTTGATTTTTGATTTTATTCGAACAATAACAAAAAAATATTTTAAATTAGTAATGATTTAGAAAGTAGTAAATCGCTTTCATTAATAATTTTAAACAGTATGAACGAAGACATTAAATTTATCATAGACACCACAAAAGAATCAATGGATCATGCTATTGCACACTTATCAAAGCAATTATTGGGTATTAGAGCAGGAAAAGCTTCTCCTGCAATGCTTTCTAATGTTATGGTCGATTATTATGGTTCACAAACTCCATTATCGCAAGTTGCAAACGTAAATAGTACCGATGCACGTACAATTACCATTCAACCTTGGGAAAAAAGTATGATTCAAGAAATTGAAAGAGGAATTATGTTAGCAAATCTTGGATTTAATCCTATGAATAATGGGGAATCGGTAATTATCAACGTGCCAGCATTAACTGAAGAACGTCGTAGAGATTTAGCAAAACAGTCTAAAGGTGAAGGTGAAGATGCCAAAGTTGGAATCAGAAATGCTAGACAAGAAGCAAATAGAGAAATCAAAAAGTTAGATGTTTCTGATGATGCAAAGAAAAATGCAGAAATCGATGTACAAGTATTAACAGATAGCTACACTCAAAAGATAGATGACGTTTTAGTCATTAAAGAAAGAGAAATTATGACGGTTTAAAAAACGTTAAACTTATAATAAACTAAGAATATAGCGGCCAGTGGTCGCTTTATTTTTTGTAACATTATGCTATATTATTCGTTATACAAATAGCTCCGTGCAAATACAGTGTAAAAAACAATGTAATCAACGGAAGTAATTATCGACGAAGATTAAAAGACACATCAGGAATCATTCCATCTGATCTCTGAAAACATACCATAACAGATGAAAAAATCAGTATTGATTTTTATTTTACTACTCACTTCAATTGCTGCATTTGCGCAACAAAAAATTTCGGGAGTTGTAACCGATAAACAATCCAAAGAATCATTACCATTTGCTAACATTTATATTTCTCCAACCAAAGGCACAATTACAGATGCGGAAGGAAAGTTTACCATATATTTAAAAAGCGAAATCACATCTATTCGCATTTCATACATCGGTTACAAAACAGTAACTATTCCTATAGAAAAAAATACAACCTATTTTAAAATACAATTAGAACTTTCTCAAGAATCATTAGATGCCGTTGTTTTATACAACAAGGAAAATCCTGCATTGCAAATTATACGCGATGCTATTGATCGTAAAAAAGAAAACGATCCTGAACGCAAGCTAAATTCGTTCAAACTAAATTCATACAACAAACTTTTAGTTACTGCAAATCCAGATTCTATCAATGGACAGCTCGATTCTATCTTCACAAAAAAAGATGGAAAATTAGTCTTTAAAGAAATAGATTCATCCAATTACAGTTTCAAAAAAGACATGATGCGAAGCCACATTTACTTGACGGAAAAAGTCAGTGAAGTTTCATATAGTTCTTCCAAAGGAAAGCGCGAAAAAGTTTTGGCAACACGCATGGCAGGTTTTAAAGAACCGATTTACGAAATACTTGGCATCAAAATTCAGTCGTTCTCTTTTTACCAAAATCAATACGAACTTTTTGGAACTTCATATGCAAGTCCATTAGCAAATAATGCTTTATCAAAATACAATTATAAAATACTTGATACCGTAATCAATAGTGGGCGCGAATCGTACATGATTTATTACAATCCAAAAAAGAAAGGAAAAACTTCTGGCTTGGAAGGTATTCTTTATATTGATAGAGAATCATACGCATTGCAAAAAGGAATTGCCGAAATAAAAGGTGTGATTGACATCAAAGCTGTCCAAAACTTTGACTATAATAAAACATTTGAAGTTTGGTTTCCAACAGATAAAGAAATTCAAATTCAAAAAGGAAAAACGGACGATTCTGTATCGCTCTTTGGCGCAACCGTAAATGTACAGCGTGAAAAGCCACAAGACAGCACAACAACAGTTCGAAGCAATGAACAAAAAGTAAGCGATTTTATTTTCTTAAGTTCAAAAACACAAAATTTTGATTTATCTATTAACGAACCTGTAAAAATTAGAGGTCGCGGATTGGCAATTGAAATTGATGAAAAAGCACACAACAGAGACGAAATGTATTGGAATCAATTTCGTACGGATAGCATCACGCAACGCGGAAAAGAAACCTATGTTGTCCTTGATAGTGTTGTTGCAAAAGATGGTGTAGAAAAAGATATTTACTTAGCTCGTAAATTACTTCGCGGATATTATCCAACAAAATATATCGATTTAGATTTACGCTATTTATTAAAATATAACAATTACGAAGCGTTCCGATTAGGACTTGGTGGCGTTACAAGCGCAAACTTTTCTACCAAATATAAATTAAATGGTTACGGAGTTTATGGAACACGTGATAAAGATTTTAAATTTGGTTTTGGCGGCGCAGCACGATTAGACAAACGTACGGAAACTTGGTTTGGTATGTCGTATACCGATGATTTGGTAGAAACTGGAAGTTCCCGATTTATCACAGATAGACGTGCTTTTTCATTGTTCGAACCGCGATTATTCAATATTGATTTATTTTATGAAACCAAACGCTTAACGGTAAACTTAGAACATCAAATTACAGCAAAAATGCAAGCAAATTTGATGCTTTCAAAAAGTAATATAGCATCTACTTACGATTATGGTTTTGTGAATAATGGCGACGTTTTCAGTGCGTATGATATTACAGAAGCAATCTTTTCGGTACAATGGAATCCATTTAGTGAATACATGCAAACGCGTCACGGACGTACGGAAATCAAAAGTGGTTTTCCACAATTTGCGTTTCAGGCAACACAAAGTATCAATACTTTTTTTGGTGGAGATTTTAATTTTACAAAGTTAGATTTGAGAATAGCGCATGAAATCAGCCCAATTGGCAAAGGCGTTACTTCATTTTTAGTAAAAGGTGGATTGGGTTTTGGCGATATTCCAATCTCACATTTATATCACACTTCACCAAATAATCCTAATAAAGACGAAGTATTACAACGTTTTTCAATTGCGGGAAGAAACAGTTTTGAAACGATGTATTTCAACGAATTTTTCTCTGACAAATTCGTCACACTTCAAGCAAAACATCAATTCAAACCATTTAAAATTACTGCAAAATTCCGTCCTGAATTGATCTTAATTTCCAGATTTGCCATTGGTGATGCAGAAAACATTGATCGTCACTTAGGACAACAATTCAGTTCCTTAAAACATGGATATTCTGAATCTGGATTCGAAATCAATAAACTCTTCAAAGGATTTGGTTTAAGCTTTATGTATCGATACGGAGCTTACAGTTTGCCACAATTTGAAGATAACCTTTCCTTTAAATTCACCTTTTATTTTAATTTAGGTTTTTAAGCCTGACTTCATTGGTTTTTCTTAAATTTGCACTGCAAAAACGGAATAATGATTAAATGGATAAATACACAGTTTTGGGGAATTGTAGCTAGATTAATTCTTAGAAATAGAATTATAATTCTACTGCTAATCGCTGCCATGACTGTCTTTTTGGGTATGCAATGGAAAAACATGCGCTTTTCCTATACAGAAGCCAATCTGTTGCCAGACAATCATCCTGTTAATGTTGAATACATCAAATTTCTTAATATTTTTGGGGAAGAAGGAAACCTAATCATTCTTGCTGTAAAAGACAGTGCTGTATTTACACCTGAAAATTTTAATGCCTGGAATCGACTTAGCAAACAGTTCAACGCTAAACCTGAAGTTGCTTCAGTAATCTCTACCGAAAATCTAAAAAAACTTATTAAAGACGAAGAAAATCAACGTTTTGATTTAGAAAATTTAGTCACAGGCGAAGTCGCAACGCAAGCAGAAGTTGACGAAATTAAAAACGAACTCTTCAAAAATTTACCGTTTTATAAAAGTCTATTATTCAATGACGAAGGAACTATCCGAACGGCGGTTTATCTTGACAAAGAAATTGTAAATACTATTGTTCGGAAAGATTTTATCTATGATGAAGTCCTTCCAATAATTGCTGCATTTGAAAAAGAAACAGGACTTGATTTGCGCGTTTCTGGAATGCCATATATCCGAACTTTAAATTCGCAAAACATTGTAGACGAGATCAGTTTGTTTATTGGCGCGGCTTTATTCATTACGAGTCTCATATTTTTCTTTTTCTTTCGCTCGTTTCGCGCCACATTTATTTCAATGGTTGTCGTGATTATTGGTGTTATGTGGGCTTTTGGAATTTTAGGATTATTGCATTACGAAATCACCGTATTAACGGCATTAATTCCTCCGTTAATTATTGTTATTGGAATTCCGAACTGCATATTTTTCATCAACAAATATCAACAAGAAATAAAAAAACACGGAAATCAAGCCAAGTCGTTACAACGTGTAATTTCGAAAATCGGAAATGCAACGCTCATGACAAATGTGACAACTGCGGCTGGTTTTGCAACGTTTATCATTACAAAAAGCAAACTTCTAAAAGAATTTGGTATTGTAGCTTCTATCAATATCATTGCCATATTTATACTGTCGCTATTAATCATTCCGATTATTTATAGTTACATGTCGTTGCCGAAAGAAAAACACTTAAATCATCTAAACAAACGTTGGATTGGTGGTTTTGTGAATTGGATGGAACAAACGGTGCGAAATCACAGAAAAGGAGTTTACATTGCTTCTGCAAGTTTGTTAATATTGAGTATTATCGGAATCTGTCAAATTCGTATTTCAGGAAGTTTGATTGAAGATATGCCACAACGCGCCGATTTTTTTCAGGACATTCGTTTCTTTGAAGAAGAATTTGACGGCATTATGCCACTAGAAATATTGGTGGATACCAAACGTAAAAATGGTGTCCTAAAACTTCCGACGCTCAAACGTATGGATCAGCTTGAGCAACTCATTGTAGATACGCCTGAGTTGTCGCAACCAATGTCTATTGTAAGTTTGGCAAAATATTCGCGTCAAGCTTATTTTGGCGGACTTCCTAAAAATTATACATTGCCAGCTTCTAATGAAAACGCTATCATTTCTACGTATGTGGCAAAATCGAAATCTGATGTTAATCTGCTTACAAGTTTTGTAGATTCTACCGGAAGGTATGCGCGCATTACCACGTTTATGAAAGATATTGGAACGGATAAAATGGAGCGGATTGAACAAGAATTACGAACTAAAATAGATAGCACATTCAAAGATAAATACGACGTTACTTTGACAGGAAAAGCATTGGTTTTCTTGAAAGGAACTAAATATTTGGTTGATAACTTAATCATGTCGTTATCGCTTGCCATCTTTTTAATTTCGTTGTTTATGGCGTATTTATTTCGTTCATTCCGAATGATTTTAATTTCGTTAGTTCCAAACTTATTACCATTACTTATTACTGCAGGAATGATGGGTTTTTTGGGCGTTCCTATTAAACCATCTACCATTTTAGTATTTAGTATTGCTTTTGGAATTTCTGTGGATGACACGATCCATTTCTTAGCAAAATACCGACAAGAATTACAGAGTAATAACTGGAAAATTCGAAAATCAGTCTATGCAGCTTTGCGTGAAACTGGTGTCAGCATGTTTTATACATCTATTGTATTATTCTTCGGATTCTCGGTATTTATGATTTCTAGTTTTGGTGGAACTGTCGCTTTGGGCGGATTGGTTTCTGCAACATTACTCTTTGCGATGTTGGCAAACTTATTATTATTACCTTCCTTATTGCTTTCGCTAGAAAGAAGCATTGCAAACAAACGTGTATTAAAAGAACCAAACTTTAGAATCTTTCCTGAGAAGAAGAAAAAGGAGAAAAAATCACTTTTCGGATTAAAGAAGAATGTAGACGCATCGCAAGAAGAAGAATGAATTGATACAAAAAAATAAAGCCTGAAGCTGTTGTTACAGCATTCAGACTCTATTAGGTTCCCCCAAACCTACCTTAATTTCCTTATCGTTAAAGATAAATTAAGATTGCAATTGATTAATAGCCATGACAAATATATGTCTTGTTTGAGCGTTCAGACAAGGGGAAAAATCCCCTTTTTATCGGGTAATACCCTTTTATTTCTAAGTATTTATACGCTTTAGCAAATTCTCACAGCAAAAAAACACACGTTACTTACAAAATGTGCGCTCAATTTTATTCCATAACCATTCATCTGTTTATTTTATACTTATTAATTCTGTCAGATTGAATTCTCTAATAACCATTTAAGTTAGCATCAAAAAATTGTGGTGGCTCATTTCATAAGTTTTCACTAATAAGCTATATTTGTCGCCTAAATTATTACAGAGATGAAATCATACACAGTCGCTGAATTATTAAATTCAGAAACGCTAGTACAAGAAATTATTGTAAAAGGTTGGGTGCGAACTTTTAGAGCAAATCGTTTTATTGCTTTAAATGATGGTTCTACCATTAATAATATTCAATGTGTTGTTGATTTTGAAAATACAAACGAGGATACTTTACAACGTATTGGTACAGGCGCTGCGGTTTCTATTAAAGGAGAATTGATTGAAAGTCAAGGAAAAGGTCAAAAGGTAGAAGTTAAGGTAACTGACATTACTATTTTGGGAGATGCAGATCCAGAAGAAGTATCAAAAACAGTTTTACAGCCTAAAAAACACAGTTTGGAGTTTTTGCGTGAGCAAGCACATTTACGCACACGTACAAATACATTTAGCGCGGTAATGCGTTTGCGTTCATCATTATCTTTTGCAGTTCATAAATATTTTAACGAGAACGGATTTTATAATATGCATACGCCACTCATTACTGGAAGTGATGCAGAAGGTGCTGGAGAAATGTTTAGAGTTACGACGTTAGATCCTAAAAATCCGCCATTGGATGAAGAAGGAAACGTTGATTATTCGCAAGATTTCTTTGGAAAGGAAACCAACTTAACGGTTTCTGGACAGTTAGAAGCAGAAACCTACGCAATGTCGTTAGGAAAAGTGTATACATTTGGACCAACGTTTAGAGCAGAAAACTCGAACACATCTCGTCATTTGGCAGAATTTTGGATGATTGAGCCAGAAGTTGCGTTTATGGATTTAAGCGGAAACATGGACTTAGCAGAAGATTTTATGAAATCTGTGTTGAGTTATATATTAGAACACAATCCGGACGATTTAAAGTTTTTAGAAGATCGTTTGATTCAAGAAGACAAGTCAAAACCACAAGCCGAACGGAGCGAAATGACCTTGACAGAGAAATTACGTTTTGTGGTTGACAACAACTTCAAACGTGTAAGTTATACGGAAGCAATTGATATTTTACGTGATTCGAAACCAAATAAGAAGAAGAAATTCAAATATTTAATCAACGAATGGGGATCAGATTTACAAAGTGAACACGAACGTTTCTTGGTAGAAAAGCATTTTAAATGTCCTGTAATTTTATTTGATTATCCAGCAAACATTAAAGCGTTTTACATGCGTTTGAACGAAGACGAAAAAACTGTGCGCGCGATGGATGTTTTATTTCCAGGAATTGGAGAAATTATTGGTGGAGCGCAACGTGAAGAACGTTTAGATATATTGAAAAAGAAAATGGCTACTTTAGATATTTCAGAAGAAGAACTTTGGTGGTATTTAGAACTTCGTAAATACGGAACTGCTGTGCATTCTGGTTTCGGTTTAGGTTTTGAACGTTTGGTTATGTTTGCAACAGGAATGAGTAATATTAAAGATGTAATTCCTTATCCTAGAACACCGAAAAACGCAGCGTTTTAAATTTATTTTAGTACACTACATCTTAAAGCAGACTTCATTTATGAACGTCTGCTTTTTTTATGGAATGCGTAATGCCAAATTAACTTTAAAATGACCGATGAAATTCATTTCTATTTCATCCAAAAAAAAATATAATTCAAATTTTGTACAATTCATTTTAAAATTCATTTGTTGTTAAAGTGAATTTTCTGCTGTTATATTTTCTAACTACGGGAAAAAGTACGACCTACTCTGCAAATGCATCACTAATTTTTCCATTACAGCTTCTAATAACATGGTAGGTTTTTTATATTTGTGTGTTATTAAAATCTATCTGTAAAAAAAACATAGTATCTTTAATGACTATGGTATTGTTTTTGATTCAATGCCAAACAAAATCACCAACGAGGTTACTCTATATTTGAATTACAAAAGCGGTTTTACAAGAAAACTTTAGTTTTTGAGACCAAAACAAATGACCGTAAAATGGCAGATTTTGAAGAAACCAACCAAATTATATGCTTAAACAACAATTAAATTTTAGGTTATCTCAAAAATTATCTCCACAACAAATTCAGTTGATGAAGTTAATTCAATTGCCTACACAAGCTTTTGAACAACGTCTGTCACAAGAGTTGGAGGAAAATCCTGCGTTGGATACTGGAAAAGAATTAGAAGAAGATTATGATGCTGATTTGTCAAATGAATATGACGACGATTATGGAACTGAAAACGAAACGATTGCAGCAGATGATATTAATGTAGATGATTATTTGAGTGATGATGAAGTTCCGAGTTACCGTTTGCAAGCAAATAATTATAGCGCCGATGATGATGAAAAAAGTGTTCCGTATGCTTCTGGAACGTCGTTTGGTCAGCATTTAAAAACCCAATTGAATACGTTTCGACTTTCTGAGGAAGATCGGGAAATTGCCGAATTTTTAATTGGAAGTGTAGACGAAAGCGGCTATATCCGTAGACCTTTGGAAGATATTGTAGATGATTTAGCGTTTACACAAAATATTTCCACAACGGACGAAAACGTAGCGAAAATTTTGAATATTGTCCATGATTTGGATCCTGCTGGCGTTGGCGCACGAAATTTACAAGAATGTTTATTGATTCAATTGCGCAGGAAAGAACCAACTGCTTCTATTGAACTTGCTATTAATATTTTAGATAAGTCATTTGAGCATTTTACCAAAAAACATTACAAGAAACTTTTGCAAAAGTTTGATATTACTGAAGTTGAATTGCGCGATGGAATTTTAGAAATAGAACGTTTGAATCCGAAACCTGGCGGATCGTACGCTGGAAATACAAAAATGATTGAGCATATTGTTCCTGACTTTGCCATTCGTATTGTGGAAGGCATGTTGGAGCTGACTTTGAATGGCAGAAATGCGCCTGAATTACATGTTTCTAGAGATTATAATGAGATGCTAAAAGGCTATAAAGATACGCGTGAGAAAACGAAATCGCAGAAAGATGCCGTGATGTTCATTAAACAGAAGTTGGATGCTGCTAAATGGTTTATTGACGCGATTAAGCAACGACAACAGACGCTTTTAGTTACCATGAATGCCATTCTTCATTATCAAGAAGAATATTTCCTTACAGGCGATGAACGCAAGTTGAAACCGATGATTTTGAAAGATATCGCAGATTTGATTCATATGGACGTTTCTACAGTGTCGCGTGTTGCCAATAGTAAATATGTGGATACGCCTTACGGAACGAAATTGATTAAGGAATTTTTCTCTGAATCCATGAAAAATGAACAAGGAGAAGATGTTTCTACACGAGAAATTAAAAAGATTTTAGAAACAGTTATTGAAGAAGAAAGCAAGAAAAAACCATTAACCGATGAAAAGTTAGCAACTATTTTAAAGGAAAAAGGATATCCTATTGCACGTAGAACTGTTGCCAAATATAGAGAACAACTCGATATTCCTGTGGCACGATTACGCAAGAAAATATAAATGCGTACTTTTTTCAAGGTAATATCATACCTCTTCCACCCTATTTTTATTCCAGCAATGGCAACAATTGGCTATTTTTTAGTCACGCCACGATTGTACGAACCTAATTTTAAAATTGACGTTATTATCACGACTTCAATTTTCACCATTTTTATTCCAATACTACTTTTTATTTTGTTGAAACGATTTAAAATGATCGATTCTATTTTTGTGAAAGATGTAAAACAACGTAGAATTCCGCTTTATGTGTATATTTTAGTGTTGTTTCTGATTGTCACCAAAGTGATTACGAAATCTATTTTTGCAGAATTGTATGATTTCTTTTTGGCAACATTAATCGCTACGATTGCTTGCCTTATTTTAGTTTTATTTCGCGTAAAAGCAAGTATGCATATGATGGGAATTTCTGGATTGGTAATGTTTTTAATCGTTTTGAGTATTGCGTATCAAATCAACATTACTTTTGCTTTGAGCATTCTTATTTTAATGATTGGACTTGTAGGAACTTCTCGCTTATTCTTGAAAGCACATACGTTTGTAGAATTAATTATTGGCTTTTTTATTGGCTGGATTCCGCAATTATTGGTATTGTATGATTGGTTATAAGATGTAAAACATTAAGCCAACTTTAATTGTATTCATATCAAACTGTTCACCGCTAACAGTCATTGTGTTATTCTTAAACATTGAATTTAAACCGTAATAGACATGAAAATTCCATGTATTATAACCTGCGCTTAGTGTGAGCCCATACTGAAGTCGATTCAAATCATCATTTTGAAATCTAATCCTTTCGGTATCACCTACAAATTTTGAAATTCCAGAAAAGATATATCCAACTTTGAATCCTCCATAAATGCGCCAAAATTTATAATCAGAAGCTGTAGAAGTTCGCCAACGATATTCTATGGGAAGCTCTACAACATGCGTTCGGTATTTGTTTCGCTTGAAACTTTCGTCGTTATCAATAGCTTCATACGTAATTCCAATGTCAGTTTTCGTAGCTTTTAAGTTGTGAAAGTATGAATTATAGGAATAACCTAAACCAATTCCGATTGCCTTGTTACGCTTCTTATTGATAGGAAAATCACGAATAACACCTAAATGTATTCCGTTGGATAAATTGTTTTGAGAAATTCCACTCGGACGATTTTGAAGAATATTATAGGTAATTCCGATGTAAAACTGATCTTCTCTGTAATTTTCATCAGCAATGGTGTCACGAACTTGTTCTTGAGCAATCACGTAATTTAATCCAAAAAAGAATACTAATATTCCTATGACAATGTGTTTCATGCTGTTTCTTGTATTATACCAAATAAACTTCAAAATGATTGATTCAGAATTTGTTTTTTGCACAATTATATCAACAAGATAATACAAAAAAAGCACTCTAGAAAGAGTGCTTTTTTGAATATAAAATTTAAAATTTTCTATTACTTTAAATTATCACTAAACTTCCCTTTTTTGGTAGTATAGTTAATCTTTAAAGCATTTATTTCACGAAGTTGTTGTTTAATATCAGAGACTAAACCCATATTCGTTTCACCATCTACTTTTAAAGCAGTGATGGCAATATTTTGAAATTGCTGTCCAAGCTTTGGATTGTTATTGATTTCGTTGAACCAATAATCCTTGATTTCAGAAACATCAGCAAATTTATCATTTAACTGAATTTTTGCTTGTGTTCCTACTTCAGCTTGGTATCTCTCACTTGGCTTTCCCGCATAAATGTAGATTACTTTATCCTCTTTGTTTAATATCTGAACTTGATCAGCACGAGGGAAATCTTGTCTTACTTTGTAATCATCTTTCTTAAACGTTGTTACCGTCATGAAGAAAAATAATAACATAAAAACAATATCTGGCAAAGCTGCTGTAGATACTGGTGGTAACTCACCACTTTTTTTCTTTTTAAATTTAGACATAGTAGCTACAGTTTTAATTATTAGTTTCTGCTTCAGATATCTTCTGAGGATACATTTCCTTAATCCTTTCTATTTTCTTATTTAATTCTATCTTTTCAGGAGAATTATCTTTTAGTTTTGGATCACTGAACAATGAATCTAAAGTGGTAAACTTTTTACCATAAATTTTCATGGATTCTCTGTTTCTTAAGAAATTGTAAGCACCTACAAGCTCATTTTGTACAGAAATAAATGTTTTATATTCTGTTTCTCTGTCATTTTTAACTGAGATAATAGCTTTGTTAGGATGATCTGACGAATCATCTTTTCTTTCTCCTTTGCAGTAATTACATGGCTCACCGTTTTCGTTAGTTCCTCCACCGTTATCTAAGAATTTAATAGTTGCTTCACGCAAATCTTTTAATTCCATCGGCACTTCCTCAACCAAAAGATCATTGTTCTTGTTTACTTGAACAGTGAATAAATTCTTCTGCTTGATTATTGGAGGTATTACTCCTGGAGGTGGCATTGGCGGCAACTTTCTGTTGATACCAGCGTCTACTTCAAAAGTAGTTGTTACTAAGAAAAAGATAAGAAGTAGGAATGCAATATCTGCCATAGATCCTGCATTAACTTCTGGTATGTTTCTTCTTCCCATAATTATTTATTAAGTGATTTTTTGATTCCAAATCCAATCATTGCCAAAATAGCAATTGCTGCTAAAAGGTAGAACATGTAAATACCAGTTCCAACTAATTTAGACGTTTGTTCTGTTATTGTAATATCTCCGACTTCTAGCATGCTATCACCAGCCGCAACATAAGATAGTATTGCAACAATTGCAAATACTGCTAAAGAAATTGCAGATTTCTTTAATGCGTCTGGGTTTGTAGCTAAATTAGAGAGTCCGAAGAATACTGAGATTACAGCGGTAATTACTACTAAAATTTCTCCATAGATGATCATTCCACCACCTTGGTTCTTTTCGAGTAAAATTAACACATAGAATACGATTCCTACCAAGGCAAGAGCTGCAATCATAATTGTTAATATTGTTTTTAAAGCTTTCATATAAGTGATATATTATTATAAGATTTGACCGTATTATTTTTTGTAACGAACTAATAAATCTATTAAAGAAATAGATGAATCTTCCATATCGTTTACAATACTATCAATCTTAGCAATAATATAGTTATAGAAAATCTGAAGGATAATACCCACGATAAGACCAAATACGGTTGTTAATAAGGCTACCTGAATAGAACTCGCAATAAGGGAAGCATCTAATGATCCAACAGCCGCAATTTTATCAAAGGCTTGAATCATACCAATTACTGTTCCCATGAATCCTAACATCGGCGCAATTGCGATGAATAAAGAAATCCATGATACGTTTCTTTCTAATTGTCCCATTTGTACACCTCCGTAAGCAACAACAGCTTTTTCAGCATTGTCAACTCCTTCGTCCATACGATCTAATCCTTGATAGAAAATAGATGCAACAGGTCCTTTTGTGTTTCTTGCAACTTCTTTCGCTGCTTCAACACCACCAGTTGCTAATGCATTCTCAACATTAGATAATAATCGTTTGTTATTTGTGGAAGCCATATTCAAATAAATGATTCTTTCGATACATATTGCTAGTCCTATAATAAGACATAACAATACAATACCCATGAATCCTGGCCCCCCTTTTATAAAGTATTCTTTCAATACTTGGTGAAAACCTTGAGCTTCTGGTACAGCTTCAGTCGCAGTTTGTGCCGTTGCAACACCTACGTTTAAAATCGTTAACATGGCTACAGCCATAATAGAAAATCCTTTTTTCATTTCTTTTGAACTTAAATTTTGTTAGTTAATCGGGTTAAAGATATAAAAAATTTATAATTATTTACAATAAATTATGCAGAGAGGAAGGGATTCGAACCCTCGATACGGTTTTGCCGCATACACACTTTCCAGGCGTGCGCCTTCGACCACTCGGCCACCTCTCTTTATAGTTGAGCAAATAACAAAAAATATTTTAGTTTTTGAAATATATCTTAGTATATTTAAGACATTTCGCCTCTTATTTCTGTTTCAAACCTAATTTTGAACTCAGTTTTGTTGATTTTTCGCCCCAAAAGATACATTATTTTTGCAATAGCAGCTTCTGTTGTAATGTCCTTACCGCTTATAATCCCTAGGTTTTTTAGCGCAACACTGGTTTCATATTGTCCCATAATAACTTTACCACCGGAACACTGCGTAACATTCACAATAATTATACCTTTTTCCTTTATTTTTTGTAAAAATCCTAAAAACCACGCTTCAGTTGGTGCATTTCCTGCTCCATACGTCTCTAAAATAATTGCTTTTATGGTGTTTGAAACTAAAAAACCTTCCAAACTAGCTCGAGTTATTCCAGGAAATAGTTTAATTAATGCAATATTATTGTCAATTTCTTTGTAAACTTTTAATGCTTTTCCTTTTGTTGGACGCCATAAATTTTCTTTAAAAATTTTTAAATGCACACCAGATTCTGCCAATGGCGGATAATTTAAAGAGTTAAAAGCTTCAAAATGTTCTGCATTTATTTTTGTAGTTCGATTGGCTCGGTACAATTTGTATTCAAAATAGAGTCCAACTTCTGTTATTTGTGGATTTCCATGTTTATCTTGTAAAGAAGCAATCTGAATGGATGTGATTAAGTTTTCTTTTGCATCCGTACGCAAATCTCCAATTGGTAATTGTGAACCCGTAAATATGACTGGTTTTGCTAAATTTTCCAACATAAAACTCAATGCAGATGCCGAATAACTCATAGTGTCACTTCCGTGTAAAATAACAAAACCATCAAATTTATCGTAGTTTTCCTCAACAATAGTTGCCATTTGTATCCAATATTTCGGACTCATGTCTGAGGAATCGATAGGTTTTTCAAAGGTTACGGTTTCAATGTCACAATCTAAATGTGAAAGTTCAGGAATACGCTCTAAGAGTTTATCAAAATCAAAAGCACGCAAAGCTCCTGTTTCAAAATCTTTGATCATTCCAATGGTTCCACCAGTATATATGAGTAATATGTTGGGTTGTGTCATTTTGCTTGTTGCTTGTTGCTTGTTGCTTGTTGCTTGTTGCTTGTTGCTTGTTGCTTGTTGCTTGTTGCTTGTTGCTTGTTGCTTGTTGCTTGTTGCTTGTTGCTTGTTGCTTGTTGCTTGTTGCTTGTTGCTTGTTGCTTGTTGCTTGTTGCTTGTTGCTTGTTGCTTGTTGCTAAAAAAAACTTTTTAATTTAAAATTCATCAATTAGCATTGAAATTTTATCTTTTTTGTTGATTTGTTTTCACTCTCAACTCATAACTTATAACTTATAACCTTTGTTAATTTGTTGATTTGTTTTTCGATAATTCGTTTTCACTTTTAACTTTTGTTAATTTGTTTTTTGTTGATTTGTTTTTCGATAATTCGTTTTCACTTTTCACTTTTAACTCATCACTTTTAACTTTTATTCAAAGTTTTAAACGCCAAAAACAGCTTTTGAGTTTTCCGTGGTTACGCTAGCGATTTCTGTTTCTGGCAATTGATAGATTTCTGATACTTTTTCTAACACATTCATTACATAACTACTTTCATTGCGTTTTCCTCTGTATGGCGTTGGTGCTAAATAAGGTGAATCGGTTTCTAAGACGATATGTTCTAATGGAATTTCATTTAGGAATTTGTCTATTTTCCCGTTTTTAAACGTAACAACTCCGCCAATTCCTAGTTTCATATTGTATCCAATTGCTTTTTCAGCCTGTTCTTTTGTTCCTGTGAAACAGTGAAAGATTCCGAATAGCGACTCACTTTTTTCTTTTTCTAATACTTCAAAAACTTCATCAAACGCATCTCGGCAATGAATTACGATTGGTAATTTATATTTTTTTGCGAGTTGAATTTGGTATTGAAATGCTTCTTGTTGTTGCTTTAAGAATGTTTTATCCCAATATAAATCAATTCCGATTTCGCCAACTGCATAATATTTTCGTTCTAAAAGTAACGCTTCAACATGCGCTAATTCTTCTTTGTAATTTTCTTTTACATGCGTTGGATGCAATCCTGACATAAGAAATACTTCGTTTGGATAGTCCTTTTCAAGCTGAAACATTCTTTCCGTATATGTTGAATCAATTGCTGGAACAAAAAACCTACGAACGCCACTGTTTATAGCACGTTGCATCATTTCATTTCTATCTTCATCAAACGCTTCACTATATAAGTGTGTATGTGTATCTGTAATTGTCATGCTGTAAAAATAGTATTTCGACAGGAACTTTGTACTGCTTCTTTTTAAAAAGTATGACATTTGCTATCATTTTCGCATCACTTGTCACTTCTTGCATGACAATACAAACAGTAATTCCGTGTAGGCATGCATTTTGATTTGTATTTTAGCATAAATCCACCATAAGCAGTATCACACATGAAAAAGAGTTTACGAAAGTTTTTGTTAGACAAAGGTTATCAGCGCATCAAATTAAACAGAATTAATACAAATCATTACGAAGTAAAAGCAAAGATTAATGGTATTGAAGGAAGTTTTATTTTAGATACTGGCGCGTCTACTTCATGTGTTGGTTTTGAATCTATTGAAACTTTTAATTTGATTGCCAAAGATTCCAAGATTAAAGCTGCTGGCGCTGGTGCTATTAATATGGACACGCAGATTTCTAAAAGAAATAAAGTTTCTATTGGAAAATGGCAAAAAAAACGAATTGCGTTGGTTTTGTTCAATTTAGATCATGTAAATACAGCGTTAACACAACATGAAGCGGAACCTGTGCACGGAATTATTGGTGCAGATATTTTACGAAAAGGAAAAGCTGTGATCGATTATAATAAGAATTGTTTGTATTTGAAATAATCTTATTTTGGTATTTTAAAAATAATTTATTAAAAATGAATGCACTAATATCTTCTAAATTTTAACTCCAAAAAATCATGATAACTTCTTAAAGACTCCGCACTAATGCAGAGTTAGTTCAACTAGCAGCTTTTAATGTACATTTTTGGCTTTTAAAATATTTGATAAAAATTACTTCCTAGAGATTCCGTCTTGCGACGGAATTAGTTCAACTAACAGTTTTCAGTTCGCCTTTCAGGCTTCTTAACTTTGACTCCAAAAAAACATTGGAACTTCTTAGAGACTCCGTCCTACGACGGAGTTAGTTCAACTAACAGTTTTCAGTTCGCCTTTCAGGCTTCTTAAAACTGAGTTTCACTAAAAAACAGGTGATTTTACGTATTGTTTGGAATTATTTTTTTTCGCAATTTTATCATATTGAAAACCAAACACCAACTTGTTATGACTTCCCTTAATCAAAACAACAAACGAATTACTTTATTATTTGTACTCCAGATGCTGTTATTAATCGCAGGATTTTGTGTAAATGCCTATGCATTGTTCTAAAAACATGATAGTTATTGTGCTGGTTGATATTTTATTTTATCAATGGTAACCTTTTCTTGTTGCTTGTTGAGTTGTATCACTTTTACAGTTCGTTCCTCATTTTGCATTCCGTAATTTTTGTAGATCGTATACTTTAAATACGTTGGACTGAATGCTTTTGCTGCTTTTAGATTTTTCACATTGATAATCCATTCACCTGAATCCATCGCTTCATCAATAATGAATTCTTCCATGTGACATCCATTTTTTACCTCATTAAGCATGCGATTTTTATTTGCAATGATTGAATGTTCCCAAGTGTAAAATTTACTATTTGGGTTTACGAATTGCAATTCAAATTCTGCGTCAGCGGTATTCCACTCAAACACAATTCGAACATCGTATTTAAAAGTTGTCGTTAATACATTTGATGGTAAATCTTTATAAGCTACTTCACTTCTATATCTTCGAAGTAATTGTTGCATTTCGCTTAATAATGGTTTTTCCAAACTTTTGAAATCTATGTTTTCGATGGAATTCGCAAGCATTTTTTTATACAAATCCAACGATTGTTGGTAATCGCCTGTGTTTTTGTAAATCAAAGCTAAATCGCGATACGATTGTGCTGCATTTGGTAAAAGTGTCGCAATTCGTTGATAGATTAATTTTGCCTGTTCAAACTGCTTCAATTCTTCTAACTTATACGCTAATACTTTTAATACTTTCGGATTGCTTCCCGCGATTTTTTCTATGTTTAATAATATTTCTATTGATTTTTCTCGATTCCACTTCATAAAATATTCAGAAACATCTACATAATAAGATACGGTTTGAAATTTCTCGTTTTGCGATTGCGCTTTGTATATTTTCAATGCTTCTTGATACGTTTTTGCGTTTTGCAATGCTGAAATATAATTTGATTTTTGAGTTGTGCCAGATAATAAAGGTACTGATTCCGTATATAAATTATCAGTCACCAAAGCGGCATCAATTGCTTGTCCGTTTTCATCTTTTTCCAGAAATCTATTTTTAGATGTGATTAATATAGTGGGTTGACTTCCATACAATACTGTTGTTGCCAACGATTTTAAAACCACAATAGTATCAATGGTATTTACATCTATTTCATTTATATTTCCGTAATATGGAAATCCGTCATAGAATATAAGTGCTTCCTGACCTCTGATGGAGAGAATTGGTTGTCCAGGTTGTGTTCTTATTTTACTTGTCGCTGATTTAAAGCTTGTTCGAGCCCAAGAATTAAATCGAGAACGAACATTTCCTTCGCCCATAGCTACATTTAAACCCGCAATTCTTCCTCTTAAAACATCTGTAAGATATACACGATGCGAACCTATATCATCTGAAGTTAACATGGAACCTAATGAAAACGCATTGAAATCTACTTTTCCAAATCCAGTATCAACATATCGTTTTTTCTTTTTCGTTTTATTTCCTTTAATCAAAACTGCTTTCAAGAGTTCTGCGTTGGGTTTTAATTTTATGTTGACAGAATTCAAACTAGAAACAATTATTTCTTTTTCGTGCATTCCTATGTAATCAACTACAAGTGTATCGCCTATTTTGGTTGGTATTTCAAAGTGTCCATCAACGGTAGTTTGAACTTCTATAAATGTATTTTTTATACGAACAGCAGCATTTTGAATTGTCATGTTTTTTCCACTAAAAACAGTTCCATTAATTGTATTTCCGAGCGTTTCTTTTTTAGTCGCTGTCAGATATATTTTATTGGAAACCATCAAATATTTACTAAGTTTTGACATTTCTACCGAAAGTGAATCATACCCAATTGTTATAAATTGAAAAGTATCGGTGTCGCTTACAAAATCTTCATCAAACGTAAGTGTAAATTTACCAGAAGCATTTGTAATTGTCTTGATGTCTTTTCCAACACATTGAATATTCACATACGGAATTGGCTGTTTTGTATGTTCATCTAAAACAAAAGCATCTATCGTAATTGTGTATTGCGAAAAAGCAGACGTTGCGAAAAAAAGAGAAATTATGGTAAGAATCGTTCTCATAATGGTTGGTTTTAAACAATAAAGCATTAAAAAGTAAACACCTATAAATTTACAAAAAAAAATAACCATTACTACTTTTCAGTTGCAATGGTTATTTATTACTTATATAATTTGAATTGAATTTTCTACAATTCTAATGATTTCTTTACATTATTATCCATCAATAATTCTGTCGGATTTTCCAATGCTTCTTTAACTGCTACTAAGAATCCTACCGATTCTTTTCCATCAATAATTCTGTGATCATATGATACCGCAACATACATAATTGGTCTAATCACTACTTCACCGTTTAGAGCAACTGGACGCTCAACAATATTGTGCATTCCTAAGATTGCCGATTGCGGCGGATTGATTATTGGCGTTGATAACATACTTCCGAAAACTCCACCGTTTGAAACTGTGAATGTTCCGCCTGTCATTTCATCAACGGTAATTTGTCCGTCTCTTGCTCTAATTGCTAATCTTTTTACTTCCGCTTCAACACCTCTAAATGATAAGTTTTCTGCATTTCTAATTACAGGAACCATCAATCCTTTTGGTCCAGAAACCGCAATACTAATGTCACAGAAATCATAACTAATCATTTCCTTTCCATCAATCATTGAGTTGACCGCTGGATATAATTTTAACGCTCTTACAATTGCCAACGTGAAGAAAGACATAAATCCTAATCCTACGCCATGCTTTGCTTTAAACGCTTCTTTGTATTCTGTACGTAAGGCAAAAATTGGCGACATATCAACTTCATTAAATGTAGTTAACATTGCCGTTTCATTCTTTGCAGATACTAAACGTTCCGCGACTTTTCTGCGCAACATTGATAATTTTTTACGCTCGCTTCCACGTGTTCCACCAGAAGGAGTTCCCATACTTGGTTGCGCATTTACTGCGTCGTCTTTTGTAACACGACCATCTTTTCCTGTTCCTGTTACTGCGTTTGCGTCCATTCCTTTTTCAGCTAATACTTTCTTAGCTGCTGGAGAAGCACTTCCCGAAGCATATGTTTTTGCAGGTTCGGTAGCTTTTGGCGCTGCTTCCTTTTTAGGCGCTTCTGCTTTTGGAGCATCGGCTTTTGGTGTGTCGGCCTTCTTTGCTGCTTTTGGTGCGTCGCCACTTGGAGCTTCTGCACTTGTATCAATCAAACAAACTACTTGTCCAACAGCTACTGCATCGCCTTCTTCTGCTTTTAAGGTGATTGTTCCACTAGCTTCTGCTGGCAACTCTAACGTTGCTTTATCAGAATCAACCTCAGCAATTGCCTGGTCTTTTGTTACATAATCGCCGTCTTGTACTAACCACTCTGCAATTTCTACTTCAGTGATGGATTCTCCTGGCGAAGGAACTTTCATTTCTAAAATCATCGTGTTCTATATTTTAGTTTGTATTTTATTTTTGTTTGGGCGTTTCCACAAAAATCCATTTCTGCTTCGCGCAATGGTTTCTTGTGGTCAGGCTTTCCGCTATATCTTTTATCTTGTTCTCGATACAAATTTGTTATTTCGCTTAAGCTCAACACACAAATTCACTCGAACTGACGATAAAAGGATGCCGCATCAATCCTTAACGCATGTTGTCTTTAGTTTTATCAAAAACATATGTGATTACTTCTGCATGACGACGTTTTGATCGCACCGAACTTCCTGCTGCTGGTGCTCCGTAAAATCTTCTAGAAGCTACTCTAAAGTTTCTCACTTCATCCATGTGCATTAGTAAATGACTGTACGCTCCCATATTTCTAGGCTCTTCTTGTGCCCAAACAATCTCGTCTGCGTTGGTATATTTTGCAATTATTTCTTTAATTTTTGTTTTCGGCAACGGAAATAATTGCTCCAATCGAACTAAAGCAACATCAGCTTCTCTTCCTTGATTTTCGCGTTCTTCTAATAAATCATAATAAAATTTACCTGTACAGAATACCAACGTTTTTACGTTGTCTGCTTTTACATCAACATCATCAATTAACTTCTGAAAAGTTCCGTTTGCAAATTCAGCTACAGCTGAAACCGCTTTTGGATGACGTAATAAACTTTTTGGTGTGAATACGATTAATGGCTTTCTGAAATCTGCTTTCATCTGACGACGCAACAAGTGATAAAAATTTGCTGGCGTTGTACAATCGGCAATAAACATATTGTCTTTTGCACACATTTGTAAATACCGTTCCATACGACCCGATGAATGTTCTGCTCCTTGTCCTTCATAACCATGTGGCAATAATAGTACCAATCCGTTTGGTGTTTTCCACTTGTCTTCTGCGGCAGAAATATATTGATCAATCATAATTTGCGCTCCATTGCTGAAATCTCCAAATTGTGCTTCCCAAATGGTTAGTGTGTTCGGACTTGCCATTGCATATCCATAATCAAATCCTACAACTCCATATTCTGATAATAATGAATTATAGATGTAGAAGTTTCCTTGATTTTTCGCTACATGTTCTAATAATATAATTTCTTCTTCCGATTCTTCTGCTTTTACAACTGCATGTCGGTGCGAGAATGTTCCTCTTTCTACATCTTGTCCTGAGATCCGCACATCAAATCCTTCTTGCAATAAAGATCCGTATGCTAACATTTCTCCCATTCCCCAATCGATCTTGTCTTGCTCAAACATGTCTAAACGACTTGAGATTAAGCGTTCTATTTTACGTAAGAACTTTTTATCTGACGGAAGTTTTGATACAACTTTGGCAATTTCAGTTAATTTTTCTGTTGGATAGGTTGTATCTATATTTTTTGCCATTGCTTCTTCATCAACTCTTTCTAGACCTAAGTCTTTCCAAGCTTCTTGCATGAATGGCGTAATGACTGTTTTTTCTTCTTTACGAGAGTCTTCTAGTTTCTCTTCTAGTAAGTCTTTGTATTGTTTTTCTATTTCTTGCACATAGTTTCCATCAATGATTCCTTGTTTCTGAAGTTTTTCAGCGTAGACATCACGTGGATTATTATGTTTAGCAATTGCTTTGTATAATTTTGGTTGTGTAAAACGTGGCTCATCACCTTCGTTATGACCATATTTACGATATCCTAATAAGTCAATAAATACATCACGCTTAAATGCCATTCTGTATTCCAACGCAAATAATGCTGCGTGTACAACTGCTTCTGCGTCGTCTGCATTTACGTGTAATACTGGCGAAAGCGTTACTTTACCAACATCTGTACAATACGTTGATGAACGTCCATCTAAATAGTTCGTTGTAAATCCAATTTGATTGTTTACAACAATATGAATAGTTCCTCCAGTTTTGTAACCATCTAATTGAGCCATTTGCACAATTTCGTAAACCAAACCTTGTCCTGCAATTGCAGCATCACCGTGAATTACTATTGGTAATACTTCTGAGAAATTATGAGCATGATCACGATCTTGTTTTGCACGTGCAATTCCTTCCACAACGGCACCAACAGTTTCCAAGTGTGAAGGATTCGGCGCAATGTTCATGCGGATTTTTTTACCATTTACGGTTTCTCTATCTGAAGTTAATCCTAAGTGATATTTTACATCACCGTCAAAAATTACTTCTTCATAATCTTTCCCATCAAATTCACTAAAGATATCTATTGCAGATTTCCCAAAGATATTTTTCAACACATTCAAGCGACCTCTGTGTGCCATTCCAAGAACAAACTCTTTTACACCTTTGTCTGCTGCTTTTTCAACAACTGCATCTAGTGCAGGAATTAACGATTCTCCACCTTCTAGCGAGAAACGTTTTTGTCCAACATATTTTGTGTGTAAGAAGTTTTCAAAAGAAACAGCTTCATTTAATTTTTTTAGAATATACTTTTTTTCGTCTGCCGAAAACTGCGGATGATTGTCGTTTACATTCAATTTTTGTTGAATCCATTCAATCTGTTCTGGTTTTCTGATATACATATATTCCACACCGATAGATTCGCAATAAATACGTTCTAGGTGTGTAATAATGTTTCGCAATGTTGTTTTTCCAAGACCAATAATTTCGCCTGCTTCAAACGATTTGTCTAAATCATTTTCGTTTAATCCGAAATTTTCTAACGCTAATGTTGGCTCGTATTTTCTTCGTTCGCGCACCGGATTTGTTCTCGTGAATAAGTGTCCACGAGTACGATATCCGTCAATAAGTTTTACAACTTGAAATTCTTTCTTTACATTTTCAGGAATGACAACATTTGAAACGGTTTCCGTAGCATCTTGCTCTTCTCCATAACTTTCGGTTCCAAAATCATATCCTTGAAAGAAAGCGCGCCAACTTGGCTCTACGCTATCAGGATTTTGTAAATATTGATCGTATAATTCAGCAAAATATGCTGTATGCGCTGCATTTAAAAAGGAAAATCTATCCATGTTTTTTACTTCCTGTCTTGTTTTGACAAAATTTTATCAAAAATACAACTTTTGTAAAAAACACATCATATGTTTTCCATATATTTATATGATTAATATTTAAGATTTTTAAGAAATGAAAGATTCTATTTTTTTCCGCTCAAAAAACGTGTTTTTGATAATTTCCATGTGTTTAATTTCATTTTCCGCATTTTCACAACGCAATTCTAATAATTCGCAAGGAAGCGATTTTTGGCAAAATGTTCGTTTTGGTGGCGGATTGGGCTTGAGTTTTGGAAACGGAATTTTTAGTGCCACAGTAGCGCCAAGTGCTATTTATGATTTTAACGCGCAGTTTGCGGCAGGAGTTTCGTTGAATTACACCTATTTTAATGATGATGATTTTTTTAAGTCTACTGTTGTTGGTGGAAGTTTTATTGGATTGTTTAATCCGATACCTGAAATTCAACTTTCAAGTGAGTTTGAGTATTTGAATGTGAGTCGTAATTTTGAAGATCCAATTTTTGTGGATGATAATTATTGGCAACCAGCCGTATTTTTTGGCGTTGGGTATACAACGAGTAATATTACCGTTGGTGTTCGGTATAATGTGCTACATGATGATGATAAAAGTATTTATGCAAATGCGTTGGTGCCGTTTTTTAGAGTTTATTTTTAAACCAAACCTTTTGCCATTCGCGTTTTAGCATGAGCAAAACAACGTTTTCTGAAAGTTGCAACATATCAGAACCATCTAACGCTTTTATTTTGGCTTCAGAAACATCCATGATGTAGAGTAGATTCAGGTATTCCGCAAATTTTTCTTGAATTAATCGGTATACAATTTCGTGTAATTCTGTTTTGAGTTCATCGGGTTTTAGTTCCTGCGAGAAAGATTCTTCAATATTAGCGAGTGTAAAATCTTTGTTGAGTTGCGCTATTAATTTTTCATACAACTGTTCTTTTGTTGCATCAATAAGTAATTCTTCAATGTGTTCGTAATTTTTTAGCATGCTACGAAATTAATCAAATCTTATACATTTGAAACAACAAAGTGAGAATTTAGTAATATCTTGTCGCATCAATAAAAACGACCAATGCTCAACCTAAAATACCTTTTTAAAAATATACGAGATAGTTTCTGGTTTATACCGACACTGATTATTGTGATGAGCATTCTTGCCGCTATTTTTCTTTTATATGTTGATAAAACGCATCCATTTACGCCTGAAGGTGTTTTTAAGATTGTTTTTTCAGAGAACTCAAATTCTGGGCGAAATGTATTGACTGTTATTGCAGGTTCCATGGTTGGAATTGCAGGAACCGTGTTTTCAATTACGATTGTTGTATTACAGCTTGCGTCTTCGCAGTTTGGTCCGCGATTGCTTCAGAATTTTATGTATAAACGATTGAATCAAGTTGTTTTAGGACAATATGTTGGTGTGTTTTTGTATTGTATTATTGTGATTAATGCAATAAGAGATAATGACGACTACGCTTTTATACCAAATTTATCTATTTTATTTGCGTTGATTCTTGCCGTATTTAATGTGTTTTTATTGGTGATTTTTATTCATAGTATTAGCATGAGTATTCAACCGAGTAAAATTATCAACGAATTGCGTGTTCGAATTGAAAATAGCATTCATACCATGTATCCGCATCAGATTGATGAAAACGCTACAATTGTTGAATCTGAAAACCCAACCGAAACACTTACTAAGATAAAAAGTATTCCTTCTGAGTTTAGCGGCTACATTCAATATTTTGATTTGAATTTGTTAATCGAAATTGCACGTGAACACAATATTGTAATTAAGACATTATATAAACCAGGCACTTATATTGTGGCGAATCAATCCATTTTTGAGATTTTTCAACGAGATAAAAACGAAGTGATTGATGAAAAAGAACTTTCTTTAAAAACTACCTTTATACTCGCTAAGAAGAAAACCTTTTTTCAAGATGTTGAATTTGGGATTCATCAAATTGTGGAGATTGCTTCCAAAGCATTATCGCCAGGCGTGAACAATCCGTATACTGCAATGAATTGTATTGATAATTTAACGTCTATTTTATGTCAATTGACCAATGCTAAAATTCCAGATGCTGCTATTAAAGATGAAGATGATGTACTGAGAGTTATTACGATTAATGATACGTTTGAAGGTTATTTGAATGCTGGTTTTAATCTAATTAGACAATACGGAAGCTCAAGTCCTTTTATAATTATAAAATTAATGGAAGCGTTAACTACTATTTTAGATGCAGATCAAAACAATTCATACACAAAAACCTTAGAGAATTACGCAAAATTAGTGATGGAAACTGGCGAAAAATCATTCTTATTACAAGCTGATATTAATGATTTGGAACAGCGTTATACGATTTTTAAAGTGGCAATTTAATTATAATTCTATTGAAAACATATACATTTTTTATCGTTATTTTATTTTTGAATATCAACAGTATTGTTGCACAAGATGCGGCAGTATTTGAAAAGGTAGAAGATATTGGCTATAAATTTATAACTCCTTTAAAAATAGGAGAAATAGATCAATTTAAAAAAAGAAAACCACCTGTAAACACTTGGACATATTCCGCTTTGGCAAAGTATAAAAAGGATTTAGACTCCAAAGAATTTATTCTTTATGGAAGCTTCATTATGCCTACTACAAAAAAAGAATTTTATAATTTTAACTATTACGCGCTAAAAAAGAATAGTGCTGAATACGTTTACTTTTTTGCGATTTCTATCATGATTTCAAAGATAAATGGTGAGTATAAAGTGGTTAGTTCTTACCTATTTACAGAAAAAAAAGCTTTAAAAGCTTGGTGGCATCATACATTCAATTTTTTTGAAAGTGATAAGTTTGATCAAATTCCTAAAGAGTTTATGAAACCTAACATTTGTCCGCCACCGCCAAGTTTTTAGAATTGATAGATAAAGTGATATGCCTTTACCTATGTTTTACCTAATAAAAAAAGGCTCTAACATTTCTGCTAAAGCCTTTGTGTACACTAAAAGTTTCTAAAACCGACCTTTTTTATTGAGGATTTGAAGAAAATAAACAAGCTCTTAAGTTCTCATTCTTACTTCTTGAATGCTTCTTAGAACATAGAATTAAAAAAACTATATCAAAAAACTCAAAATCTAAACAAGGTCTCTATGAATAGTAAATATTATAGAAACTTTAAATATTAATTGAAGAATGAAGAAAAGCACTATGAAAAGTACGGAGAAAAGAAAAGCGAACCGAAGTTCGCTGTGAATAAATTTAATGATACTGACAATGTTTAGAGCACCAACTCAGACAACAATTACCTCCGAGAATAATTTGTTGCTCCTCTTTGCTCAGTGTTTGAACACCTTGCAGATTTGAAAGTTTATCTAACATAATATAAAGTTTTGATTAGACAGAAAATTATAAAAACAAATTGTTAACTACTTACGGGAACACCGTAATTAACATTTGAGCAATAGTTTTAAAACAAAAAATCCCAACATTTCTGTTGAGATTTTCATTTTAGTACTCGAGGTGGGAATCGAACCCACACTCCCGAAAGAACTGGATTTTGAATCCAGTTCAATTTGAACCCATTTGAGCGTATGTGTACTAAAAATCAATTGATTACCAATGTTTTACTAAATTCACTGTTCACAAAAAACCATGAAAAAACACCAAATGTTTTACCTATGTTTTACCTAAATTTCGTAACTTAGATAAAAAGAAGGGAAAATGGCAACAAGTGTAAAAGTACTGTTACGGAACAAAGTTAATAAAGAAGGACTCTACCCACTGGTGGTCAGAATCATTAAAAATCGCAAGCCTTCGTACATATATATCGGTCACTACATAGACAAAAAGTATTGGAACGAAGATGAACGCAAGGTACGAAAATCACATCCAAATTCAGCACGACTAAATAATCTCATTGCATCTAAACTTGCAGAAGCTAACAGTACACTCATTGAACTCCAATCCAATGATATGGAGATTAGCGCACAGCAAATCAAAAAGGAGATTAAGAATCCGATGAGTGATAAAAGCTTTAATGAGCTTGGACAAGATTATCTCAATGAACTAGAACGAAACAACAAACTGAATCAATTATCTGCTGATAAGGTGCGTGTGAAGTATGTCGTTGAGTTTTCAAAATCACTGGCACTCAACTTCCGTGAGATTGATGAAATCTTTCTTAGACGATTTATGTCATATTTGAAAATTGAAAAAGGTGTGAGTCAGCGATCAATCGTTAACAATCTTGTTGTTGTTAGAACACTCTTTAACCGAGCAATTAGAGCTGGAATCGTTGAACAGAAACACTATCCATTCGGAAGAGATAAGATTGTGATTCGATTTCCAGAATCTACAAAAGTTGGACTCTCTATTGAAGAGGTTCAAGCGATTGCGAATAGCGATAAGCTTAGTTTACAGGAACAGCACACACGAAATGTATGGCTCTTTAGCTTCTACCTTGCAGGAATGCGTGTTGGCGATGTGATAAAGATAAAATGGAGTGATATTTATGATGGTCGCCTCAACTATCGGATGAATAAAAATAGTAAGCTGTTGTCCTTACAACTACCCGAAAAGGCTATTGATATCATTTCACACTACGAAGATTCAAAACAAAGAAATGATGACTTTATCTTTCCCGAAATGAAAAAAGCAAATCTAAAATCTCCAAAAGACATCTTAGCTAAAACAAAAACCGCTACCAAGAAGTTTAATAAGTACCTCGCCTCTATCGCAACTAAATGCGAAATTGATAAGAAACTAACGATGCATATTGCTCGTCATACCTTTGGTAATATATCTGGCGACAAGATTCCTATACAAACTTTACAGAAATTGTATCGTCACTCTTCAATCACTACAACAATTAACTATCAATCTAACTTTACGCACAAAGAAGAAGATGAAGCTTTGAATAAGGTATTGGACTTCTAAATATTTCATATCTTTAGTTCATGGAAGTAATCTGTTTACATGATGAAGCATTCTATCAACTCGTTGAAGAAGTAGTTGGACGAATAAAAGAGAAGCAACAACTCAACCAAGAAAAGTGGGTATCACAAGAACGTGCCATGGAAATTCTTAATGTTAAGAGTCGAACGACTATTCAAAAACTACGTGATACAGGAGCAATTTCATATTCGCAACCACAGAAGAAAATCATTTTGTATGATTACGATTCCATTATGTCCTATTTAGAAACTCATCGTAAATCAATCTTCTAATGGAGATAGCAAATGAACAACAATATATCAAAGGAGTGAATCACGCATATCTTCTAGCGGAGTACCAACCTCAACTTCTTGAAAATCTTCTCAAGAGTGAATCACGTAATGATTATTTTATTGGCTTACAGGATGGAAAACGTTTGTATGAAAAGGAACGTAGTCAATCACGATTGAATGAACTTAATGCTATGCAGAATAAGAAATCTAAAGATAGAGGATTGGAGCGTTAGTTACTAAAACAACTCTCTTAACTCTACATTCAATCCTTTCGCAATCCTGTGTAAGGTCTTAATCGTTGGACTTGTACGAGCAGTTTCAAGTCGCTGAACGGCATTCTCTTCCATACCCGACTTAATTCCTAAATCAAGTTGGGTCATGTTTTGTTCTTTTCTTAGTTCACGTATACGCTGACCAATACTTAGAATTAGTTCCGCTAGTTCCTTATCCTCCAATCAATGAAATGTTAAGTTATTTCGTAAAATAGGAGTATTGATTGATTATTTACCCAACAAAATTGTTGGGTAAATGTTTTTTTATTATGTTTGCAGAACGTGTAATCTAAATCTGAACATTATGAAGAAACTTTTACTCCTTTTTTGCGCCCTCTTTACCTATATAGGACACTGCCAATTCGCTGATAACTTCAAGTATATAGCGGACGACTGGTTTGAATTCGCTGTTAAAAACGACGATGGTTCATACCTTATATTATCACTACCCGATGATGCCATATTAGATTTTGGTTATGGAAAGATTATGAGATTCGACCAAAATTTTAATCAAATAGGGACGACGATAAACTTTACCAATGAGAATGCTGATAACTGTTGTGTTTCAATACCAAGAGTTGCTCACTTTATCAACAACACTGAATTTGCGGTATTTGGTTCAATTAGAGTGGATATTTTCTCAAACATTTACTACTCGTTTGCCAAGTATGATAACACAGGAGATACCCCATTGCTTGATAAGCGACTTGTGAATGTATCTTGCAAGGCTATGTTAAAAGGACAACAAGAACACTATGCTCTTTTTAATGTAACTGACCCTCCAGATAATGTACCCAACAATGGAACGGATGACTTTAGCTTTTCACATGACCCTAATGGTAATCAAGTACAAGTGGTTCTGCTTGCCTATGACGATAACTTAGATGAACATTGGCATATCAAACTTAACGATGAAATTAGCTCATCAAACGAATTTAGCGCACAAGATATGTTTCAAGCGAGCAATGGTGATATTGTTCTTGAACTGTCCTCATTCGCAACCTTGGAAGTCAACGGTACCATTTATGGTCAAGACGATGTATTTAATATTTTTTATTTACGTGTTAACCCAACTACACAGCAAATCATTGCGCCTGTCGTTGTGACCGCAGGGCATACCTTCTCAGAAATGGCTGAAGACCCGTATGAAAGCGGAACTTACTACCTTATTGATTACGATGATGTTTTTCAACTTGATAACAATTGGAATATCACAAAAGAACATATTAGTTTTACCGTGAGTACCGATATCTTCTTTACGGAACAGGATGTAATTTTTGCAAAGGTCGGAAGCGTTCCTGTGAACACTCCTATTGGTCTCTACTCCAATTCTGTTCGGTATTACGACAAAAAGTTGAATCCTAAATACGACATGCGCATCTTTGGTAATGCGATGGGAGAGAATAACAATTACCTCTTTTTAGAAACGAAGTATTCCTTTGTCTCATATGATAATGGTGTACTAGAATGTATTCAAACCTACGGAACAGAACACGAGCAAGATTCAAATTATGCTCCCGAAATTGATGGAACCTTACTTCCCGAATTCAATGGTGGTTTTAATACCGTAGTGTACAACTCAAATTATGTTCCCCTCTTAGATAGTGAATATAACCAAGTGATACAGGTTGCTCCTGCAACGTCAGTCTTTAACTATGTTGAAAAAACGGGTAATGGTACGCTTGCGCCAAGCGACTCGCACGTATCGTATTTAGTATTCCCCAGCGGCTTTGATTTTAGCCAATATCCTCTGAACTCTCTCGTTCCATCGCAATGGTATAGCATTCCCGATGGATGGGGAGAAAGTTTAGCACCTCGCTTTAGATACGATGATACTCTTAACCTGTATTATTTTGAAATAAGAAGTGCTGATAATTCGGTGGGGGCAATTACAACACCATCAGCTACGAGAGTTAACTTTTTGAGAGTGTATCTAAGCGATGAACAATTTGTCTTGTCAGTTAATGATGTAAGATTCAAAACATCAATCAAAATATTCCCTAACCCAACCCAAGACCTTCTAACAATTGATTCAGAATATCAAATAAGTGATGTTAACGTGTTTAATCTGCAAGGACAAAAAGTTTCGTCTAGCTATCACAATCAATCACTTTCTATTGGTCATCTTCCTCAAGGAATGTATTTGTTACAATTAACTGATAGTGAACATCGAATATCTACGTATAAGATTGTTAAGGAGTAGTGAACAGCCAATTCGAAATAAAAAAATATAACGTCATACCATTTCAAATCAATCAAAGCGCATACAATAAAAGTTTCTGCTTACAGTTATAACTGTACACGATGCTTATCTGTAAGAAAAAGCATATATTTACCTGTAATTTGAAAAAAGAACATAGTAACATTGCTATTTTTTCATCATCAAAACTAAAATCAATGAAGCACTTTTTTAAGGTTGCATTAGTTATCGTCACTTCAAGTATTCTCCTATTAGCAGGATGTCAAAAAGAACAATCAGTATCTGAGGAAGAAATACAATCACAAAGTCCACTTCATGAACTGAGCGGTAAGCGTGTACAAGGAGAAGAACTCTTTAAGGACAATAAAGACCTTGATATATTCTTGCGGACACAATTTAATACGAATAATCAATTATCTACGGAAGATGTGGTTTCAAATAATTATGGATTCACCATTCAAACCGATGAAATTCAAGTTATTTCTAGTGACCGATATACCAGCTATACTTTTAAGGTAATGAGAGGTACCTATGATATCTTCACTGCTGAAAACTATATTCTCACCATATATGATGATGGAAACTACAATCAGCTATTGGCAACATACCCATTAGAAGAAGTGAATGGAAAACTAAGTCACAATATGCAAACAGCAACCGTACAGAATATTGTTGATGAAAGCTTACTCTATGCCGAAATCATTTATCCCTGTACAGGTACAATGCAAGAACTTGTCAGTTGGGATGCAAGTGCAGGAAATTGTGTTGCTTTTAACTGCATGGAGCCATCAGGAGATGGAACTCATGGACCAGGCGAATCTTGTAGTGCACAAGGAGGTGATAGAGCTTTTGAAGTATGCTCTGGAGCATGGGTGGTAACAGGATGTATACAAATTGGTGGTGGCTCAACAGGAGGCGACGGTCCATTTGGAAGTCCATCGGGAGGTGGTAATAATCCTGATGATACTGACCCGCATGATGATGAAGAGATTCCATTAGTTCCCGTGATTCCTGCATGGCAACAGATTGTTAATTGTATGAACGCTAATTCTTTTAGCTCTTTAAATGGTACTGGACTACCACCATTATTAGATACTGAAATTCAATGGTTGCAGGATGCTTTGAGAATTGTAACAATTCCTATGCTCAATTACCTAGAAACCAATTCCTGTGACGCTGAATCAGCTAATTTTAATGATGTTGCTATTGATGAATTTATGGATGGTTCAGAAGTTGAGTATGATGAAAAAATTATTCTACACTCATCTTTGAATGATTACCCCTGCCAAAAGAAAATCATTATTGAATCATATAGCCTGAGAACTCCTATCTTAGATTTATTCAGAGCTATCTTTGAAAGTGATTCAGCTATTGATGTAAATGGGGGGACATTAAATGTAACGTATAGTGCAGAAAATACAGGAACTATTCTACAGACAGCATATACCAATGGTAATCCTAGTGATAATGACTTTAGCTTTAAGACTGTTTTTAATACTGAATCATTATCAAACTCCACCGACTTAAAAATTGTCGGGGCAACTATTCACGAAGCCATTCATGCCGTACTTTTACATTTTTATTACTCGGGTGGACTAGTGGTAACACCTGCAAATGCTGACCCAACTTACAAAGAACTCGTTGAAGCTTTCATTGAAAAAAGACAACAAATCGGTGATACCAACATCAGTCAACATACTTATATGGTTGGTTTAAAAGATTTAATAGCAAACGGAATGTACACATGGGCGACAACAAAATCTGATTATACGGATGCCCAATTTACTGAATTTGATAGTAATCCTAATGACCAAGTAAATGATGGTCTATTACAGTATTGTAAAATGCTTGCATGGTCTGGATTAAGAGATACTGGATTTTTTGATGAATTATATCCGCCATTCCCTCTAAATCCTGCAAGGATAGTGATCGAGAATGTAATTGCTCAAGAAATATCTTCTGGAAATGAAGCTAAGGGGACGAAAGCATCAACTTTAACTTGTAATGACTAAAATTATGAAATACAACAATTTTTTTTTACTTCTATTGATAACGATAATTATTACATCGTGTAAAACTAAATCTATTTCTAATATTAAATATAATCTAACAAATATCATTATTGACTCTCTCGTTAATGAAGCTCGTTACGACAGCATAGGTTTGAAAAAAGTCGTTTTAAATAGTTCTATATCAAATGAAATTATTACGAATCCAGGATTTAAACGATTTGAAAATGGGAAGATGATAAATAAATGTCCCGAAAATGACATACAAGACTCAAGATTTTCAAAGTTTGATATAAAAAAGTTTAGATCAGACAATAGTTCTTGGAATACAGACAGTATAACAAGCACTCATGTCATAACCGATTTTTCGTTGAAAAGACAAAGTAATAAAAATAAACTTAATGAATTAGTCGAAAACAATGTAAATATCAA
This sequence comes from Kordia antarctica, assembly GCF_009901525.1. Taxonomy (NCBI): domain Bacteria; kingdom Pseudomonadati; phylum Bacteroidota; class Flavobacteriia; order Flavobacteriales; family Flavobacteriaceae; genus Kordia; species Kordia antarctica. The sequence continues at coordinate 4,020,288 of NZ_CP019288.1, read as the reverse complement.
AAGAGAGGATATGGAATCTTTTTTTTGGAAAAACGAAAGAAGACATCATATACAGACAATCTCTACTCCCATTTTTTCCGATGATGGTGACATAGCGGTGGTATTTGTAAGTACCTTAGAAAATGGAATCAGATCATGGACTTTTAAAAAAAATACTAGAAATAATTGGGAATTATTTTGCATTGAGCAAATAGTAGTAGAGTAAAAATTGAATTTATAAAAGATAAACACCCATTTGTGTGGGTGTTTTTTTAGTTACTATTTCTTTTTAGTTGTTTCTTTTTTAATCGCTGCCTTTGAACTTCCATTGAGTGTAATAACATCAGTACGTGACGACTTTGGGTCACTTCCTTTGGTTCGAATCAATCGCTGATTGTTAAATAATGGACGACACTTAATATTAAATTCGGTATACTTTACCGCTTTTTCTTTGTCATCCAAGCTATCAACATACGCTTGATATAACTCTCCATTCGTCATCAATTTCTTCTTGGTATTCATCATGATATCAAAGGTGGTCGTTGCAACTGAATTGAGTCCTTGTTTTGACTCCGATACATTAATATCTAAGGCTTCAATCTTTGCAATTTGTTCTGCACTTGCATATTTCATCATAGCGGAAGCATCCTTGTGATATCCTTTAATGCGTTCTTGAACGTCTTTCTTTTCTTCCTTGGCATCATCAATCTTTTGCTCTATGCCCTTAAGAAGTTCTTGGTCGTCAGTGATGTTTTGTAATAAAACATCAACAATGTTTGTGTGTTCCATGTGTATGTAATTTTAAAAGTTAGTATTCATTAATGTGTTAAATGGTATTTCTTTGAAGTGAATATCACGTTCAATGGTTAATCCAAATGGCCGCTTAATCGCTTCTAATTCGGTAATGGAGAAACTTCCCCATTCATCGAACGCGAGTCCTGTAACATAGCCGAAACAAATGTTTGTTTCTCCATCATATTCAGTAGCGTACCATGTTGCTGACCCAGCAGGGTCAAAGAACTTAGCGATAACCAGCGGGTTTTTATTTTGTCTACCAACTTCTTTGAATCGCTTTGTTAATTCATCATTGATGAGTTTCATAGTTATTAAGTTTTAAATGAGTTAGTGCTTAAATCCCTTTGTAGATAGACAAAACATGTAAGGCTCCTTGTACACAACTACCACCTGAAATCATGGCGTTCATCACTTCGGTAGCCTGTTGCTTTGTTTCATAGAAACGCTTGGGCGGCGTATCCACATAATCTGCTCGGTATTGAGTAATTTCAATATCGTAAATGCCATACACCTTACGTATCTTCCCCGCTTTTAATTGGAGTGCACGGAAATTGCTGACATCATATTTATCCCAATCCTCTGATAATTTATTTCGCAGATAATGAGTGTGATGCTGTAATTGGTCAAGAGTGTCGTCTACCTCCTTTTCTTTAGATGATTCATGAGATAATTCTTCTTGTTTCCACTGATACAGACAGCAACTCAAAATACTCATATCGTCATCAATGATGTCTAACAATTCTCGATGAGTGAGTATGGATAAATCAACTTCTTTTACTTCGTGTTCGCTGAATATCAGCGTTATCATCTCTATGAGTTCTTGCTTGGTGAAAAAGTTTTCAAAGAATGGATGTATTCCTTTTGGGGAATGCTCAGCTTTACTCAATCGCATGAGAAAATGCCTCACGACTGTTTGTGTGGTGATGTTCATAAGTATCAAATTTTAAAAGTTTGTGTTTGTTGTTTTATAGAGGATAGTTTGCCGTTAACACCTCTATCTTTCGCTTACGTTTGGTGAAATTCGCTCCGTTACTCGCTACCAATGGCTTGTCTACCGTCTTGGTATACCAATCATTCTTTGTTACGTATCTATCAAGAATATCTGATGGATATGAACTGAGAAGAAATTTGCCTTTTACCGTTGATAGCGTTTCTAATAATTTGATGTAATCTGCTTCGGTATATCCATCGTAGTGTCCCATATTGGCATTGAAATATGGCGGATCAACGTAGTGAAAAGCATCTTCGGTATCATAGGTTTCAATCACCTTACACGCATCGTTATTCTCAATTTGAGTATTCAACAATCGCTTGGGAATATTTCCATCAAATCGAATTTTCTTGTTCTGCATTGCCTTTAATCGCTTCCCATACTTATCAAATCCCCAACTTCCAATCTTGCAGGCAAATCCCATGTTCGTAGCAATGTAGAATGCCCACGCTTGTTGTAACTTACTAAACAAGTGTGGCATTCTGTACATCGTAAATGCTACCGTATACGTTGCTCGTGAAAACAGCGTTGCCTCAATCTTTGCTTTGAGATTCTCAAAATCAGTTTTACATACGTCATAGAAATTGATAACCATGTTATTGGTATCGTTGATGATTTCTGATTCAGAAGGAACTTTTGCAAAGAACACCGCACCACCACCAAAAAAACTTTCGGTATAGATTCGGTGTTGTGGAATGAGTGGAATTATTTTAGAGAGCAAAGTGGTTTTGCCTCCGTAGTAAGTTATGGGGGTTTTCATGTAAATTAAAAAGTGGAATGAGGATTGATAAAGATGTGCTACATTAAGTTTTCATCAGCCAAAGAGATATAGCTTTCAGAAGTGATGATAAGGTGGTCAAGAACTCTAACATCAATGAGGTCTCCTGCGTTGCATAGTTTCTTAGTAATTCCTTTATCTGCTCTTGAAATGCTCAGTTTTCCTGAAGGATGATTGTGAACTACGATGATAGCGCTTGCATTGGTTAAGAGTGCTAGTTGAAAGATGTGCTTGGTATGGATAATTACACTGGTACAACTTCCTGTACCAATTTCAGCAATACCAACAACACCATTAGCGTTATTCAAAAAAATTGTCCAAAAGTGTTCTTTTACATCAAGTTGTTTTGGGTTTGCGTACTGTCGTATCATCTCATTTACACTTTTTGAACTTCGTATGTACTGCATCTCTTCAAACAGTGGTCGTACATAATGAAGTTCAATTTCGTGGGTGTGATTGAGCCACGTACTTGGTAAAGTTGTTTTCATGTCGTATTGAATTTAAGGTTCGTTCTGATACGAGTATGAATGGAAGTCTTTCAGAAAAAAAGATGTTACGTTGGTAACGTCAAAATGTATGAGAATTCAACCGTTGTTGCTGAAAAAGGTCGGCTAGGTCGTCCACTTATCATAAGCTTGAGATAAATGTCATGGTTCTCTAAATTGCTTACATCTGAAGAAGTAAATACAGGATAAAACTCTTTTTCCATGTACTTGGCATCGGCTTGTCCCAAGCGAAAGCAGATAATGGTTCCCACATTCCCCAATACCGAATTCCTAATATCTCCATCAATTTGATACAAGTATTGATGCGCCATCGTTAAAGAAATATTCCATTTTCTAATTTCTGAAAGCATATTTACAATGGAAGGAGTCGTGTAGTTGTGAAACTCATCTAAAAAGACATGGAACATTCTGCGCTTGTCTTCTTGGGTATCAATTCTTGAAAAACCTGCACTCATAATGGCGTTTAACAGAAATGAACCGACAAGATTTGATACATCAACACCCAACTTCCCTTTGCTGATATCGACAATGACAATCTTCCCTTCATCCATGCACCGGCGCAGTGACAGTTCTTTCTTATTTTCAATCAAGAATCGACGAATAGCGGGATGAACAAGGAAGGCTCCAACCTTGTTGAGAATCGGAACTAAATCATTTTTGGTGTATTTTGGAAATTCATCAATCCAAAACGATGTAATGACCTTACTCGTGGTATTTCTTACACATGCTTGCTGATAGCGTTGGTCATGAATGAGTCGTGGAATATCCGCCAAATTTGCCCGTGGTTGCTCTAACAGCGTGAGAATGACATAGCGTAGGATATGCTCCAATTTCACGCCCCAAGCACCACGCCAAAGCTTCTGAAAGGTTTCTAACAAGGATGATGCAACCAAGGAACGTTTTTCTTCTGAAACACGTTTAAGCGGATTGTATCGGTATTCAAGATGTGGATTTGAAATATCAAGATGAATGAAATCACGGATTCTGTACTTGGGAATGTGACTGATAATGGTGTGTGAGAGGTCGCCATGTACATCAAAAACACATACACCTCTGTCGTGTTTAATATCTTGAAGAATGAGTGTCGTTAATAGATTGGTCTTCCCTGTTCCTGTCTTTCCTAGAATGTAAGTATGAAGGAGTCGATCTCTTTGTTTGATGCCAAAGAGTTTATGGTTGTTTCTAAAATTAGTAAATGCTAGATAGCTAACATCTCGATTGTACATTCGATGCTTCATGGCGACAGTATGTATCGCTATCACTTAATTATGAAGATGTGACGTTTGTTAGGTCTTTTTATTTTTAAAAGACTTTGTAGCATAGGTACTGTTATGACTACACAACAGACACCTATCCCATTTATTAGAACCTTATTAGCCAACAAATCAGAAGAACATATCAAAGAAGCTGAACAGCGATTCTTGGCACTGATTGACTTGGCAAAACGAGTTCATACACGCATTGAACATGAACAAAAAGAAAAGAACTTGACTACCCTACCCAAAAGCGACTAGCATGGAACTATTACCAACCCAACTACTTTCAGAAATTATATGAATAACGTTTATGGATACATTCGTGTATCGGACAAAAAACAAGAAAAAGGAGTTTCTTTTGCTGAACAAAGGAGAATCTTAGCAGAATATGCTAAAGCCAATAATTTAACAATTATTCACTTTTATAAAGAGACAAAGACTGCGGCGAAACGTGGTCGCCCATTCTTTAACGAAATGATGGAGAATCTTAAACTAGAAAAAGCAAGTGGTGTCATCATTCACAAGATTGATAGAAGTGCTCGTAATCTGCACGATTGGGCAGACATAGGAGATTTGATTGACAACAATATCCAAGTCTATTTTGCTCATGAAAACCTTAATCTTAACGAACGAGGTGGACGATTGTCTGCCGATATTCAAGCGGTGATGGCTTCGGATTATGTTCGGAATTTGAGACAAGAAATTGTTAAGGGAATGTACGGGCGACTCAAACAAGGCATGTATCCATGGGGTGCGCCCGTTGGATACATGAATAATGGAAAAGGAAAGATAAAAACAATTGACCCTATTAAAGCACCTCTTGTGAAAGAAGTTTTTAAACTTTATTTAAGTGAATCATACAATATTATTACGCTGGCAGAAGAAATGAAAAAAAGAGGTTTACGTAATACAGCAGGAAATTTTGTTGATAAAAATAGTATCATTACTATTTTAAAGAATCCTTTTTATATAGGAATTATGCAAGTGAAAGGACAAACTTTTACAGGAAAGCATGAGTCACTTATTAGTACGAAAAAATTTGAGCAAGCTCAACTAATATTAAAAGCGAGAGACCGAAAAGGAAAAGGCTTGAAACACTTTTATTTGTTCAGAAAATTACTCAAATGTAAAAATTGTAATGCAACTCTCTGCGGTGAACGCCAAAAAGGAAGAATATATTATCGTTGTCAACGCAGAGAATGTCCGAACAAAGGAATTCGTGAGGATACTGTTGAGTTTCAGGTGAAAAATAAATTAAAAGAAATCGCTCTTCATCAATCAGAAGTTGAAGACATCGGCAATATACTTGATATTGAAAGAAAGAATTTTAATACTATCAAACAATCAAAATTAAGCGGATATAAATTACAGTTACATCAATTACAGAATCAAGAGGAAAAACTACTTGATGCCTACTTGGATAATGTTATTGAAAAGAACGATTACCAGAAAAGGAAAAAGAAACTCCTTATCAAGTTACAAGGTATTGAAGAATGTATTTCCAACATAAATACTGAAACTGAGAAGACATTCAAAAGAATTGAAGAAGTTCTCGAACTTTGCTACGAGCCTTTAAAACTCTATAATTCTTCAATTATTGAAGAAAAACGGGAATATCTTAAAAACGTTATCTCGAACTTTGAGGTTACTGCAAAAAAGGTTTATTTCTCAATGTGTTCTCCGTATGATGACCTAGCCAAAAGACATTTTTTGGATTTGTGTGCACATAATCAGGACACCCAACGAACTTCGACGTTACAAATAGACCATACAAATAAAGCGCTTGATATACCTCGAAAAGCTATGAAGAAAAAGGAGGTGGAAGAATTTGTTCACACGCTCATGAGATTAGAAGGTATGTAAAAGTATATGATAAAGATACCTCAAGCATTATTATAATGAGGTATACAAAATATATGACTATTCAAAATTCAAGTAATACCAAACTCTGTACGGGATGTTTACCTAAAGCATTAGAAGAACATCATAATAAAAAATATGTACCCACTGAAAGAGAATTACTTTATTATAAAAATAGTGACAAAGAACCTATACCATTTGTTGAGAAACTCTTAAAAGACAAGTCGCGAGAAGAGCAGCTTATGGCTAGTGAAAGAATAATGGATTTGATTGACTTAGCAAAAAGAGTTGTTGAGAGGGGGGCTGGGGAAAGAGAAGTTGATTAAAAAGATTTGCTTGAGAATTATGGCAAACAAAAAACCTGATAATCAAAACCAGGTTCTCTATTTTGTTTTTAGAATAAATCCATCATCCCTTCGCGATGACTAAATTCATTAGATACATAAGTAAAAATTCTCTTGTTAGGAATTACTTCAGTTTCTATGAGCTCATCAGAAAACTCATCCTTGGAAACCTTTGCAACAACCACTTCGTCATCCCACTGAGGATCATCTTTTCGTTGGTCAGATTCAGTTCTAAAATTAAATCTCTGACCATTTATCCTATTAATCCAAAGGGTATCATCGGAGCGATTATCTATCCCCGCAGATGCGATTAACTTTTTTTCTGAAAAAATGAAGTAAATGTAAATAATATTATTTTTCATGATTCTATTTTTTAAAGTTTATACTGATATACATAATATCACAATTTGAGATAATGTCAATATATTACCTCAAGAATACATGCTCGGGAAAAGATATCAAAATACCCATTTTTATGCGATGGGAGTCACCCAGACTCGAACTTTATTACAAGCTTATACCATAAGGTATTAGTGAATATTAACCCTAAACTACCAAATTATGCCTAGCTACCAACATATTAGAAAAACCACTATAAAATATAGTGATTTTCATAAAACTAAGCCATATGGCTTACTGTGTGCACACGAACGGGACACCCACCGAACTTTGACGTTACAAACCGCCCATACAGATGAAGTGCTTGATATACCTCGAAAACCTATGAATAAGAAAGAAATTGAACAATTTGTTCAATATTTATTAGTGAATCTTCAAGACTAATATGCAATACCAACAAACCACCCAGACTCCCAATGAGTTATTCGATATCCATTTACCACAACTCACCTTTTCAGAATTAAAAATACTGCTGTACATCATCCGACAAACGTACGGATGGACATACAAGAATGGAAAACGAAAAAAGCGAGACCGAATCACGTACAAACAACTCCATCACAAAACAGGAGTATCTATCAGGTCAATTCCTTCAACGATTCAGTCACTTGTCACTAAGCATCATATTCAAATAACCAACTATCAAGGAGATTTACTTCATACCCCTGATACACGTAAGGGAAAGGTATGCATCTATTACGCACCTTGTTTTGAAAGCTATGCAAAAAATAACACTAAGGTCTGCAAAAAGGTACCTCAAGATGTGCAAAATAGTAGATATAACAAAACTAAAGAGACAAAACTAATAGGACAAAAGAACTTTCAGCACAATCCATCACGAATGTCAGATATTCAACGTCTGCAAGAGATTTTAGCGAATCGTAATGCGTAATATGAGTTGACCAATGGTGTATGCTTATCTCGTCTTTGCTAACAAAGACGAGCTGAACACTATCAGTATTGCTTAGAGTTGTTCCCTGTTGCTTATGTTAGTTAGTTAGTTAGTTACGTGTTATGATTCTTTTCTTTTCCCGTTATCGTTGTTTGTATCGATAATTATTAATTAGTTTAGATAGTGCCTGTTATCGCTTGTATTTCTTTATATAAGCTTTGTAATTCTATGTGTAAGTTCATTACTCTGAATTCCTTCATCTTAAACGTGGTCCTGTTCCCTGCTATCTCGTTTATTACTGAATATTGCGTGACCGCAAAAAAAATGAGCCGTATGGCTTAGTTTTCCTATCTTTTTCTAATATGGCAATGCTCTACAATACAAAACAGGCGGAGGACATCCGTAATGCCTCCGCCTGTTTTTAATATGATACCAATGCATAACTTGAAGTGGTATCGCAAGCGTGCAGATATATCGCAACAAGATGTTGCCACCTTGCTGAATATCATTCCACAAACCTTAACCCGTTATGAAAACGGGGCACGTGACCCAACCCCCGAAGTTATCATCACTTACCATATCCTCTTCGGCGTCACGCTCCACGAACTGTTTACACCTCTGTTCAAAAAGATAAAACCGAAATTAGTAGAACGAAGTAAGATTATGATTGATGATATCAATCATAATCCATCACCGAAGGGGAATCAAAGGATAACATACTTACAAAGTATTGTCAATCTAATAGGGGAAGAAAAAAGCCATGAGTCAGATAAGTAATTATACAACAGGACTTACCATAGCTATCTTCCCCAACGGCATTGGATTTGGATATGCGGTGATGAAAGATGCCCTGAGCGTTGAAATGGCAAATGTTGTGGCGATAAAGCCACGCCCAGTACTGAATGATAAGACACTAGAAAAAATTCGCGAGAAAATAGCCTATTATGAGCCGAGTACCATGGTCATTGAAGACCCTATCAAGGCAAGTAAATCAAAACGAGTGGCTAAGTTGTTGAAACAATTGACCGTATTAGCCAAGGAAAGAAATATAAAAGTGTATACCTACACACGTTCAGATATTCGCTTTGTATTTAGTAACTTCAAAGCACATACCAAGCATGAAATTGCACAAGTTATTACCAAACAAGTTCCTTATATGAAAAATCGAATGATGGAGAAACGACGCTGTTTTGAAGGAGAAGCGTTTATCACAGGAGCGTTTGATTCAATAGCGCTAGGAATTACACACTTTTATTTGATTGATTAAAAACACCTTCGGGTGTTTTTTTATGTCTATATAAATTTTTATTGTAAGTAAACTGCAAGATTAAAAAAACAAAGTATTATTTCAAAAATTTAAGAATTCTTAGCAAAAAAATATCCTATAACACCACCTACCAACCAAGAAAACATTGCTGCTATATCTGAAATCAGTTCTATTGTATGTTCGAAGTAACCCTTACCTAAGGCTAAACGAAATAAAAAAAGAGTAATAACGATATTCCAAATTACGGAACAAAAGAGACTAATATAGAAACTTGAAACATTGTATTGTGAGTCTTCTTTAATTTTTTTAGAGAAATGGAAGGCTATAATTATTCCTAAATAACCTCCATAAGTAGTACTGATAGTTTTTAGTCCAATCAATATATCTTTGTAGTATAACCAGTTATCAAGATAAAGGTATAATAATATAACTAAATTAATAGTAAAAAAAAACAGCCAGGTAATTGTAATAATATTTCTAGATTTATTTTGATTTAGTACCATATCATTTGCTTTCTATAATAGTTTTTAATTTCTGAATTTCTGAATGATAATTATCCTCGTTAGTTTCTTTAATATAAGTAGTTTTAATTATTTTCTTTTTTTCTATTAGAGCCTTAATAGTAAAGTTAATCTGGCCTTTAATCTCATTATCTAGTTCAAAAGAAATCAAATAACTAATCCTTCTTTTATTTATTCTATTGTCCTTATCTTCATCAGTTAAAAGGTAATCTCTATCTGCTAGGTTTGTTTTTACAACAATATTCTTGTTGCTTGTTGTATTACTGATAGAGATAGAGAAACGCATTTTGTTTTGTAAAATGTTCTCAAGCATTTCACTAAATTCTATTAAAGATCTTCCTTTTAATCGACCTCTTATGGGATGTGTGTATTCCGCATCATCTAAATATCTAGTTCCTCTGCTTTTTGTTTTTAACCAAATTGTCTTTTTTATTATTTTTTGTTCACTACTATCTTGAGCTATAACTATAAAAGTATAATTTGACTTGATTTTAATTTTTCTTTCTCCTATGCTGTCCGAAACAGCAAAAGGAAAAACGTAAACTTTATCTGCATTTTTTACATCCCATTTTATAATTACAGAATCTCCAATTGACACACTGTCTTTTTCAGAGAAAATATTTGCAGATATCTCTTGAGCAATGATACCATTGCAAAAAACAGAAAAAGATAGGAGCAGGATTAATTTAATTATTTTCATTCTTTTTTATTTTTAAAGATTACAAAACTCCCTCCACTATCTTTGGTTGTAGTCATATAAGGAACCTGTATACTGTTAGTTAATTGTTCTATTTTAATTTTTAGAAAAACTGAAAGTTCAAAGATGTCTACTTCATAATTTTCATCACCTACATTTAAAAGTTGGTCGGCCTGCCCTTCTAATCCTGAAATTATAGCCGCCGTGAATGCTCCGTTTCCCCCATCTCCGAAATCTTCATCTTCGAAAGACTGCACTCCAATACTAGATGCAAAAACAGTAACTTTTGCATTAGAATTTAGTTTTTGGTTATTAAAAACTTCATTTTTGATATTACCTGCATTACACATATCAAGCATTATGATTGTATTTGCATCATCAGACCTTCTTATAGCACCAATATCCAAGAACTCACTTATGTTATAGCGCCTTTTTTTATTTTTGAAGTCTGTACCCCATGGCATTAGACAAAGTTTTTCATTAATCAATTCTCCATGACCAGCATAATAAATAAGTAATACATCACTATCTTTAAGATAGTCTTGGATTTCATCTATTTTGCCTACAATATTATCTCTAGTAGCATTATTGTTAATTAATGTATCAACTTTTATTTCGCTAAAAAGAACATTTCGCTGTTTTAAGAAAATGTTTGTTATATCTTTAATATCTTTATGTGCATAATCTAAATTTCTCGAGGAATCTTTATATTTAGAAATTCCTATCCCTAATATCACTAACCTCGGTAATCTATCCTGTTTCTCTGCAACAACATTGGAATATAGCTTATGATATATACGCTGTAATGTTAAGTCATTGAATTTTTCCATTACTCGTATTGAGTTATTATTTTTTCTTAATTTCAATTTAGCTTTGTAGAATATAGTATCTCCTAAAATTTTCTTATCTATCAAATGATTTTTAACTAATTCGTCATTAAGAAACAATTCAATTTCTGGGTCTTTATTTCTAGAATTATTCTTTACAATTTTAAAATCAAAATCGTAATTATAATTTTCAAACAAATGAGATTCTTTTATTAAAGAATAAGAAGCGTTGGGAGGTATATTGTGTTTAGATATATATCTTACAGGTAAATCGAACTCTTTTCCTGAATATATTGATGATAGCTGATTTTTAATAAGGTTTTCATTATAATTTTCAGGCAAAGTTTCTAATTCAAGAAAACGATTATTAGATAACCAAATCACTTTATTTCCAAACTTATTTGAACTTAAATATTGACCATTTGGGGTATATGAAAAGTATTCATTATTTTTCTTAGGAATTATAGTTAACCTTTTTGCAAATTTATTTAAATCGAAAAACTCAATTTGATTTAAATTAGTAAGGCTAATAAAAAGGTTTTTTTCCTCAAAAACCTCTAAATCAATTAAGTTTGAGTATGGGTAGCGAATGAAATCCTTAGTACCATTTTTCCTTTCAATTGAAATAGCATTTGAGCTATATTTTAGGATGTCTCCATTTTTAAGATTTATAGATACTTCGTAAAGACTATTACTGTCATAAGATAGTGATTCAAACCTTTTTCTGTCAAATGTTTTATTTTGAGTTCCTTCAGATATTTTAATTACTGAATCATTTTTCCCAACATAACTAGCTTGTTTAATCTCTCGGTCAGTTTTTATTGTTTTAATGATTAAGTATAATTTTTGTGATAAATCAATCACTCTACATTTTTTTGAATAGCTAAGCTCATGCCCAGTACCATCTTGCCAGTAGGTGGCATAAATGAGTTCTTTTCCATTTTCTGTAATGTCTATTGTGTGGAATCCTGCGAAAGGAACTATTCCTCCTTGATATTTTAGAATATCTTCAATCAAACTAATATCTGGATACTTATTTATAAATTTAAAGTCTGATTTGTTTACAAGAGCAATTTCACCTTGCTTTACGTTATCATTTTTAGATACCTTGAAATAAGAACCTGCAAAAACATATTTATCTTTTGATTCTTTTATTTTATCCAATTTAAAATCAAGTTGTAAAACCAAAGATTTACTAATATTAGAAGAATTATATATGTAGACTTTTGTTTTTCGATTGTTATAATCGTGAAAGGCAGCTAGATATTTATCTCCTTCACCTGATTCAATTTTATAGAAATAATCTGGCTTTTTATTCCACGTATAAACTTTTCGTCCATTTAAAATATTCCATATTTTTACACCTTCAGCATCTACAGTTATATAATAGTCATTTTTCTTATCCGTGCTACCTAAATAAGCATAACTTGATTCACCAATGATAGAGTCATTAACTGTTAATGTTTCACTAGACAATATATCTATTTTTGAGTTTTCTATTTTAAATATTTTTTCACCATTACTTGAAAAATAAATTTTAGGAGCACTTATTACAGAGGTTGTTGAATTTAATTTCTTTTGTTTTTCTACATCAAATGTTATTAACGGGTAATTACCTTTTTTATTAAAAGCATTTACAGCTATTATTGGTTTATTAGGGTGAGCAGTTATTGTTTTTGCTGCTTGGTTTATATTAACTTTGTTGTAAAAAGACCATTCATTCTCAATATCCCAAGTAGTTAGATTACTATTATTATCTGAACAAACTAAATACTTACCATCATAGGTCTGTCCTAGAGCATGCGGCCAATCTACTTGATTTAATCTTTTGATGCTAGATAAATCTAGAGAATTATGTATGGTTAAATATTTAGATTGAGCTTGACCAGAAATAATCCACTTACCGCTTTTATGCCATAATAAACTTCCTCCAATTAATATATTTCCAGCACGACTAGAAACAATTCTTTTTTTTAGGGACAAATCATAAACATAGATTTCACCATTATTTGTAAGATATGTTATTTTTTTACTATCTGGACTCCAGTCAAAATCAGAAACTTCTCTTTCATGTGATGCAGGAATAATATGTTCAATGTCTCCATTTAATATATTATGAATAACAATCATAGAACTCGTCCACTCATCAGATAATTTATTATTAACTATTACTGCTAAATATTTATTATTAAGGGAAAATTTTGATGATATTCCTCCAATTCCTATGTCTCTTAATTTAATTTTTTTTTCTAAATCCCATAGTTGAGTTGGGCGAACTCCAAGTGCTATATATTTGTTATTAGGGGATATTGCCATTGAGTTATTAGTTTCTAATACTGTAGTAGGAACTATTAACACCTCATTTTCAACTTGTTTTTCTGTAATATCATTAACTAACTTTTTAAGTTCCTTATATCTTTCTTCATAATAACTACTCTTCAAAGTATTAAAACTATTAGCTTGATTTAGATGTATTAAAGCCTTTTCAAAATTTGTATTCAGAAATTCAACTGCGTGTAAGTTCAAAGCGATATTATAAAGTTCAGTATCATTAAGGTTTTTTTTAGATTCTTTAAAAGAATTTAAAATTTCTGACGCTTTGCTATAGTCGTTAGGTTCCAAAATGTAATATTGAAGCGCCAATTGAATAGTATTATTCAAAGAGTCTTTTAATGTTTTAGAGTATTGAATACTATTTAAATAATGTTGTTTTGATTTTTTCAAATTAAAATTATATTCAAGGCTTCTGAGAGCTAAAATATTTTCCAGAGCTTGATTATTATCAAACAAATTTATTGCTCTATTCAGTAGGTTTTCTAAGTCTTTAGTTTTGGATGGTATAGAAGATTTTATAGCTCCTTTCAAAGATTCTATTGTTGGATAAAAATAAAAAGAATAGTTAAAAATATTAAAGGCATCAGAATTAAATCTTAATAGTAACAACTTTTCAGCTACAATATGTAAGATTTCCGCAAGTTCTCTTTTTGTTAATTTTTTTTCTAAATCTTTGAATTTCCCTTCTCCAAGAATAAAATTTAAATAAGCTAATCTTTCTTCGCTCGGAGTGTTACTGTTTGTTAGTTTATTAATTCCCACATCAACATAATTTCTGATAACATACGTGTTATAAGGAGCTATTTTTAAAGCCTTTTCAAAACTATTATTTGCTAGTTCATAATTTTCTTTATTCATGTAATAAATACCTTGAAGATAAAGAGGTAGATAAGTATGGGAGAGTTGTTTTGTAAGGGTGTCTATGTAGTCTTCAACTATTTCTGCACTTTCGTTCTCATATAGGAGACTGAACTTTCTAATTAAGGCTATATAATTACTGAAAGAAGAATCTTTTTCTATAACCCTTTCTATCAACATTTTAGATTCAGGATAATTAACTTCAATAGCCAAGTTCAATAGAGAATAAAGATGATTGGGTTCTTTTTTTAAAGCCTGTCTGTAAAGAGAAATAGCTTCTTCTTTCCGATCATTTACACTTTCTAAATATGCTTTTGAAAATATTCCTTCAACACTTTCTGGATAAGTCGTTTTTAGATAATACCTAATATTTTTTCTCTCTTCAGCACTAAAACTATTCCAACTAATCTGTAATAAACTATCCTTTTTTATGGATTCATAATTATGTTGTTGTGAAGAAACTTTACAAATAAAAATAAAGTTTATAATTATTAGTATATAAAATCTAGTAGTGACCATTTTTAAATTTGTATAAAATATTTATTTAAAAGTATTGCTAACTAGCTCTTTCTTTGAACCCAATTTTTACCTGAGAAAAACGTGGATAAACAAAAAAAAGAGCATAACAACAAAAAGATTATTTTCTTAATTATTAAGAGTTTTAAACTATAGACAATTAAATTAATCAATGTTTTTTAAAAATTTTTACGGGAAACCTCATCTCATATAAATAAATATTTTTATGATCAATTACACGATTTTAAATTGCTTCATTTATTTCAGAATAAAAAGTTGTTATATGATTGATTTAGAAAATCTTCCAGAGCAAGAAACTTTACTTGATTAAATAATTGAAAATATTGAAAGTGCATTAGTTAGTTTCAAATCAATAAGCGAGAATATAGAATGATTGTCTATTAACTATGATAACATTTGGCATGTATCTCATAAACTATATATACTTTTTTAGCACTAAAATATTTTCTAAATAAAATATCTAAACTCATTTCAATCCTCATACCTGTTTTTATAAAATCAATTATTGGAAATTTTTATAATTTACCGCTCTTTTCCAATACCTTAAATATTATTGTAAGTCCAAAAACCCAGAGTGTCCGTTTATGAAAGTCTTTATACTGAAGTAGATTCTCTTCTTTTTCTGATTGATCAAAATCGATGTGTTTTAAATACTGTTTAACTTCTTTGGGTGAAAGTTTATCTTTATTCTTATAATTACAATCAATAAGAGTAAACTCTTCCGCAAGGCTCTTTAAGTTCCCCAAATTAATTACATCAGCAATTTGTTGTTTTTTTATTGATTTAAGTGTAGACCAAGTTCCTTCTCCCTGCCATTCATTTAAAATAGTATATATTTCGTAAAGTGTGAATTTTCTTTTTCCTTTAAAACCATTCTCTTGAAAGAGTTCCTTGTAATGTTTATTAAATGTGTTTTTTGATAACTTGGTTAAAGAGTATAGAACTTTCTTATCAATCTTCTCGCTATGAATCAATGTTAAAATATCAATGATCTCTTCATCAGTATATTGATTTGCCTCTTTTTTCTTTAAATCGAGAAAATTGCAATAATGAAATATATAAATTAAAAATCGCTTGAAAGAATGAAAATTATATCCCATCAAGCAACCAATGATAAATCCTAAAGAAGGTCCTCTTTGATTAAATTTTTCTAGTTCCATAAATTTAGATTCTGCACTACTCATTGAATAGTGCAGAATAGTTTTTACTTTTTCTTCGGAGCTGGAGGAGCCGTTTTTCCTGGTCTTGGAGGATTGTTTCCTCTTCCTTTTCCTGAAGGCTTGCCCGTTGTACTTGGGGCATTTGGTGTTGTTTTCTTTGCCATGATATTGATTTTTAAATTAAACTTATGACAAATTTATTGGCATTTTAATTCATGGCTTCTGAATTTTGATCGTTAGTATTTTTTTACATAATTATTTAACTAATTTTGTATAGTATCAGTTGAAATATTCTCAATAAATAAAGATACAAGAACGGTACCTTGATCACACCAACCATTTTCTTTTATTCCAAGATTAGGCAACATAATCATCTTATGCATGATATCTATATTTATAGGTAATTCGTAATTACTTCCTGCACACCTTTCAAAATTTGTAGCACCTTGAGTATTCCTTATTATAGCATCGTCAAAACCAATTTGATATTCCTTAGGCACATTATGAATTTCCGACACATCAGATATAGTGTTTGTAAAGTCTCCAGAGAGTCTTCCTGTTAAGTACAAGTCATTATTTATTCTTTGATGAAAAATTCTCGCTCCTACATTATTGATCGGCAAGATTCCATTATTGTGAAAGTCTAAGAAAATAGTGAAATAAAACTTCTCTCTGTATTTCAAATCAGGTAAAACAATAAGATCAACTATTGAATCTACGCTTACTTTTCCTTCTCCAATCGTCATAAAACCTATTTTCCTACCCGAAGGATCTACATTGAACGTACCGCTTTTTATATCTTTAACAAGTTCATACCCTTTTTGCAGGTTATTATTATGAAATTTTACATGTTCATAACCTAGATATTGTTGGTATCCAATCGTCAGTAAAAATATTAGTGAGTAAAGTATATAACTTGTGTATTTCATTTTTTTAGAAATCTTCTTTTTGAAGGCTTTATAAAAACCTATCGAAAGAATTGGTATTGATATGTATGGTATCCAAGAAAAGATTAAACTAAATAACCATCCTAATTTAAGATCATGCTTACGATAGAAGCTTTTGATGTTTCTTATCCAAGAATTATTTTGTGAAGGCGTTATCTCATCATCAAGAGGACTATCCAAACTATTAATGTAGTCTTCTATTTTTTCAATAGGTTCACATTTTTCTCCAATAATATTCCAGTTCCCATCGATAGAAATTAAACCAAAAGGGTGATCGTTTTTTGTTAACGCTTCTAATAACTCATTAAATCCTTTTCTACAATGTATCTTATTATCAATAGCTTTGAGTTGCTTTTTATCAAGGTGAGCCAAAATTTTCTGTAGACCCTCTAAGGTATAATCAAATTGATTATCGATTTTAGGCAATTTTTCGTCTTTATAATCAAGTAAATACAAACAAAAAATACTCACCAAGTTTTTTATTTCTAAGTATCCTTTTTGAAGATTATTTCGTGTTGGGTATGGTCTGTAGTTAGTTGGAATTTTATTTTCCAAGCTATCGATAATTTGTTTACACTC
Organism: Kordia antarctica; assembly: GCF_009901525.1. Taxonomy (NCBI): domain Bacteria; kingdom Pseudomonadati; phylum Bacteroidota; class Flavobacteriia; order Flavobacteriales; family Flavobacteriaceae; genus Kordia; species Kordia antarctica. The sequence goes on along the minus strand of NZ_CP019288.1, from coordinate 4,002,761 downwards.
TTTTAGTCTGTACAATAATTTGACATATATAGCATCACTTGTTACGCCATCAATATCAACTAATTTCTTCAAATGTTCTTTATGTACAACTAATATTTTCGAATTCATTTTCTTACCTAATATGAAAGCTAAATATACAAAAAAAAGATTATCCTGTTTATCTATAAAATATCTTAGATAAATCCTGTATACATTGGATAAAGAGTTACTCCACTAATACTTTTCATGTTCTTCGTGACATCAAAAGCGTTAGCATTACTTAATAAATGTAATGTAAAAAACCACCAAACATTACGTAAGGTGGAATACGCCAGAGATACCAAAACCAAACTTTGACATCCTGACAATTTATTCAGTTGAAGATCCTACCTTCCAGCCGAATCATTAAAACTGTATCAAATTTAGATACGTAAGTCAACCCTTCAAAGTGGTTTTGAAAAAATCAATTATTAACTAATTTTTTCAAAGTCATGAAACTCTTTAGCAAAAAAGCTGATGACTCAGCTAAAATCACGACCATCGTGGATCGTGAACTATCCAAACACATTGAGGAGAAAGAAATCCAATATGTAAACAAGTATTTAAAGTACGCACAAAAATTAAGCGTACAGAAATTTAACGAACTTCCACCAACGGCTCGTATTAGTAATTACATTACAGGACTCGTATTAGATTTCCAAAAATTGGTTGATTACACCGACCAACGACTGAACGGATCATTACACCAAGCCAAAGGCGGATCAGATATTGCCAACATGAAAGCTGAAGCGCTGGAACTTGATCGAAAGATTGATGAAACCCAAGATGCTCTGAACATTCTTAATGCACGATTTGATTCGGAAGCCAAACAGTACAAGTCAACTATTAAGCGTTGGAAAATGGTATTGTGGATACTTTACTTTTTAGCAGGATTTGAAATCTTGGCGAATATGGAAATTTACAACATGCTAGGTGGTGGAATCGTAGCATCAATTTCAATAGCAGTAATTTCAGGAATTGTAGTCTTCTACTGGGCGCATCTATCCAACAAATGTATACGTCAGTTTGGTAAGGGTAATTTGAAAAAACAATCTTTGGCGGGTTGTCTAATGGCGATTCCGATTTTTGTCATCTTCTACCTTTTCAGTTCTATGCGAGTTGACTACCTCTTGGCACTATTTCCCAACATGGAACGTATATACAGCGGTAGTCCAATCGTTCCAACCTTGATTAACTTCTTTGCTTATTTAATTGCCACATATCTAGTATATGAATATCGTCCAAGTGTGGCGGTAAAAAACGCATACGGTAAGTACCAAGCTGACGTTAAAAGTATTGAAAATTTAGAACAGAAACGTTACGCCTATATCGCAGAGAAAAACACCTTGGAACCAAAACTACGATTACGATTGCTCGATTACCACAATCTGTTACTCCTCGGTAAACAAAAGGAACAAGATATTACAACCCGTATGCTTGCGTGTTTTCACGAATTTAAAAGTGAATTACATCTACTGAGTAACGGAAAATGTGCCTTCCTCTTTTCTACCGACGAAGAAGATTTACCACCATTAAAATTAAACTATCAAACTATGAACGAAAACACTTATTTATCATGAAACATCTATTCATATATTTCTGTATTGGATTTGCTATTCTTTCGTGTACGCACGAAATAGCACAATCCACCTCTATTTCAGTATTAGCTGATAAGACACACGCTGTTATTCCTGCGCCAAGTATAGGCGATTTTCATTACGTTTTTGATGGAAAACATAACGTGAACATGGCTATTGAGTTCTCCTATCAAATCATTGGAAACACAGATATTAACAAGCGACGCAGTTTGTCGCTTCCTGCCTATTCTATTTTAGGTAATACGCTCTTGCGTAAAACAGAAATGGATAGCTTTTTTGCGACTATTGATACGCTCTTTCATCGAGAACAAACAAAGGAATTTGAATATAAGCAATCCCATATTTTTATTCCACTTGTTCAACGCTTAAAAGCCATGCAACAATCACAGGCAAGCGAAAAAGTTATTCTGTTGTATTCAGACCTTGTTGAGCATTCTCCCTTGTATAACGGCTACAGTACTTCACACAAGCGAAGTATGGATAAGGATTATGATACGATTGTTGATTTGTTTCAGTCGCACCTGACATTGGATGATTATAGCGGTATTACGTTATACATAATCTACTATCCTACGAGCACTCTAGAGAATCAACTCTTTTCGGATTTCTGTAAAATATATAAGTCTGTGTTTAAAGATACGGGATTGAAGATACGCATCGGCATGGACAACAACATAACATCTAGCCATGAATAAAGGACATATACTCTTTAGCGCACTTGGAAGTATTGTCAAAGCCATGTGGAAACTGCTCCTCCTTGCGATGTTTATCGCAAGTAAACTGATTGAAGCCGTAAGTGGCTTTTTCAGTAAGCTCTTTGAAAAAATATTGAATTAATAAAATTACAACTATGATACAGCTACTAATCTATGCGATTAGCGATATCATCACAGGAGGCTTTAGCTTCCTGTTTGATGGTATCGACAGCATCACCAAAAAAGATAATTCCTTGTCATCTGAGTTTGGGAACGAGTCTTCCCTTCTCTCATCACGCCACGGCGGACTTTCTGTTACAGGAACAAAGTTTTTAAGTGTTGAAAAATCAAAAGAACATCTCTTATACTTCGGACCGACAGGACTGGGGAAATCCACAGTATGTTTGGTGCCCAGTGCCTTGAATATTGCACTATCTAAAAACGGAATCGATGCAAGTATGATTATCAACGATCCGTCAAAAGAAAATCTAAAACTAATGAATTTTTTTATCAGCAAAGGATATAAAGTATATCGCTTTGATCCAAATGATATTGAACATTCTATTTACTATAATCCATTGCATCGCATTCAAAATGCATCTGATATTGCCAAAGTAGCTACGCTCTTAGTTACTAAGAGCAGTAAAGAAACCAAAGATTATTGGCAATTAAAATCTATTGAAGTAATCAGCCTGTTAATTGGTTTTCTTTTGGAACATACTTCAAAGGTTTATCAGAATATCGCAAACGTGTATTATCTCCTTGAAAATTTGGCGGGAAATGAAGATGCGGTAAGCGGATTGTTTGCAGAGAAAAGTACCGAAAAACAATGGCGACAATTCAAAGCATTAATTTCAAATAGTGATAACACCAAAGCCAGTATTATTAGTTCCGCTATTGGAAATTTATCATTCATTGGGAATGACCCTAATTTATGCAATCTGACATCAGTAGATACTTTTGATTTCTCCAACATGGCAAAGGAAAAGATTGTCTTGTTTCTAAATTGCGGAACGGCAGAGATGGAATATTATAGTCCTTTATTGGGTTTGTTTTTTGAACAGTTATTTACTGAATTATTTCGATCAATTCCTAAAGCATCAGACAATCATTTGTATCTCCTTATTGATGAATTATCCTCCATTCCTATTCCAAGCCTTTCAAAAGTAATCTCCAACGCTAGGAAGTACTTTTCCATCTTGGGAATCCTCCAGAGCGAAAATCAGCTCTACCAAAGCTATGGTGAGTACAATGCAAAAACTATTCTTAACAATGCCTGTCGCGTATATATGACAGGATTAAACGACGAATGTGAGCGGATTTCAAAGGCACTTGGAGAATATGAATACTATGCGGATAAAGAAAAGAAGATGTTGCGTACTCGACCACTGATGAGTAGTAGTGAGATTAGAACGATGCCCAAAGATCGTGTGATAGTCATTCCTAACGGTGGACTGCTTCCCTTGTATTGTAAGGTGAAGCCTTTTTACAAGGTTGGTAAGTACATGCGGTATCTCAACACCAAATTATTAGAGGAAGATACACCATCTCTGACAGCGAACTATCTAGCACAATACTTACCACTTGATGCGTATCAACAAAACAAGAATGAGTCATGAAGTGGCGCAACTACATGAATCGTTTTTTTGCGATAACTCGAACTGTTATATCTAAATCCATTGGAGGAATAGAACGAGTGGCTACACATATTAAAAACGGTAACTATTCTAAGATTATTGAAGATGTGGAAACGTCACTTTCCACGCTTATTGAAAAAACGGAACAAGTGATTAAGGATAAATCCACTGAAAGGATTCAGAAGAAATCACAGCGAAAAAAGTTTAGAGAGATTGGAGAAGAACAAGATGCCATACGAGACTTTGAACATGTCAAAGTCAGTATGCAACGAAAGAAAGAGCGATTGACTGAAATCAAAGCATTACAGCAACTAACAAAAGAATATACACGTGAACATTAAACATCGAAATTATGAAACTCATAACCAAAGAACTCATACAACGCTTCGCTGAAGTATTACAACAAAATTAAGAACGATAAAAACGATACTATGAAAGATAATAATTTAGACAAATTAAGGCGAGAAGTTTACGAAAAGCACAAAGAAACTATTGGCTTCTTATATGAAAAATATCCCCATTTAGATGACTTGAAATCAGTATTTGAGGACAGATCACAAAGAGAGGTATTTGCACTTACTACTATCAAAAAATTTACAGGTTTTGACTATGATCGAGAATATAAAGTCTTTTCAAAAAAAATGCAAAATGAATCCTTATTTCTAACTGAAACAACATCTCTAGAGGATATCAAGACTCCGCTTAGCCTCCTTTTAGCTATTGATCGATTAAACCAAAGCTATGAATTAAGGCGTGATATTCATCAAGATACAAAACAGCCCTCTTTTTCCGAAGATATAATTCTTCCACCAAAAGAAGTCGATGACATTAGTAGAGAAAGTGTTATTCATTATTTAAAACAGCACCATGATATTGATGATGAAAATTTGTTTAAACAAGAAACGAAAAAACAAAAGAAAATCATCTATGATTTATATAGAAATTTTACCGCTCATGTTCCTATGGGAGATAATATGAAAGGAATTGCTTTTAGTCTGCCTGATAATCCAGAGGTGAAACTCAGATATCAAGATGAGCCACAATTTGAAAAGATAACATCTTTGTTTTCGCTTCTTCGAGAGATGAGAACGATAAAGAAAATGACTCAAAAAGCTATCGAACACGTACCACATCAAAGAATAGAAGCACTAAAAAGGATGGTGGATAAAAATAATCCAAAGCAAGATCACGAACGATAATGGAACAGACTAAACAGCACTTTTCTAATCTTCAATTGTATCTTGAATACTGTTTTTCAAAAGAACAGAATGTTACTCCAGAAATGGTAAAACAAGCAAAAGCTGAGTACAGAAAGATATACCAATCCCGATATCGTAAAAGGTATCGGGAACAGTATGTACAAGTTACCTTTAGAGTTGATAAAAGTGTCCACGATATGTTTATAGAAATTGCCAAACAGAAGAACATCAAAGTGACCGCGCTTCTTAAACAACGAGCCATACAACAGCAACAGGCTTCTAATGACGTCGGAGCGATAAGAGAATCGTTACTTAGCCTCCTAGATAACATTGAAGAAGCCATTCATGAAGATGAAACAATACAACTCACAGAAGTATTACAACAATTGATAACGATATATGAACTCTTACCATGATTGTAAAAACTATTTCTCACACGTCCACGAAACGGTCAAACATTCAAAAGTTGATACGATATGTATTTGACCCAAAGAAAATGAATTATGATGCTTTGGAAAGAAAACAACTTATCGTTAAGAAATATCTTCGTGGATATGACATCGAACAATGGTCAGATATGTTTATAGAAAATGACAATAAGCGAAGCTTTAACCATAGTAAAAGAACGGTACTCAGACACGAGATTATTTCATTTTCTCCAGAAGACAACAAGTTATTATCACGAGATATGTTAAAAGACTTCGCTAAGTATTATTTGAAACATCGATCTGTAAAATCTCTAGGAGTTTGCGGAGTCCATTATGATGAAGCTATTCATATCCATTTTATTATTTCGGGTGTTGGGATTGATTCAAAATCAACAAGAATTTCACGAAATGAGTTTAAAAGCTTCAAGATTAAGTTGCAGGAATTTCAGCAAGAGAAGTATCCACAATTGAGTCATTCTATCGTTGAACATTCTAAAAAAAAAGTTTAAGCCTCAAGCTTTCACAGAAAGAACAGCATATAAAACAATCTCGTGGCGTACTTTCTCAAAAAGAACAACTAGCCATCGAAGTAAGTAAGATTGCTCAGACGTGTAAAAATTTTACGGAACTTCATACAAAGTTAGTTCACAAAAAAATTGAACCATATTATCGATATGGAACATTGACTGGTGTTTGGTCGGGTAATAAAAAGTTTCGTCTTACCACGCTTGGCGTTGGAAAAGAACATTTGCGCCAGCTATCAAAAGAACAGGAACGATTGGGGAGTCTCAAAAAGTCAAAAGGTAATCGCAAAAATCGTGGATTAGAGCGATAACGAGAAAAAGCTATTTCTGTAAAAGGAATAGCTTTTTTAGGTTTAAAGGATTCCAAAGTGCACTTTGGCAAGATCGCAAGTTCTAAAAATTGTAACGAAGTGAAAATTTGTAGGAACTTGCAATCTTGCCAAGGAGGTATATTCTATACTATTATGAAATACATATATTTGTTTCTACTAAACTTACTTATCATTAGTATATCTGTCTATTTAGCCAAACTATCAGTTGACATAGATACTTTTTTTAATTTTTCAGGATACTATAGTTCAATAAGTCGCGGATATGGATTAACCATAATGATAATAGGAGGGTTTTTCAGGCTTCTACCATCACTTGAGTTTTACCGCAAACAAGTTTCTATTTTAACCTTAAAGGCTCAACACGTGCTTATTACAGAAGGATTCTTTAGCGTTTCAAGAAATCCTCTGTATATTGGAATTTTACTCATCTTTCTTGGATGTCTTGTTTTTATTGGAACCATAAGTGGTATCTTAATGTGGATAGTATCTTTTATTTTATGTAACTGGTGGGTAAAATATCGAGAAGAGTACTATATGAAACAAGTATTTGGAGATGAATACCGGAAGTATACAGAACGAACCCCTCGTTGGTTAAGACTGATTAAATAAAAGCAAGGAAAGTTAATATTTGCATGATAGCATAAATCATTGTCCAGTCAGCATGAAGAGTTTTTGCTAGAGGTTGATGATATTTTTTAATTAAAGAAATTCCTCTTGTGGTAACTCTTATACACCAGATAATCCCTACAACAATACACATAGATGAAAAAATATTTATAGGATTTGATGAAATAAAAAAGGATAATCCCCATAAAATAATACCTATCCACGCAGTGACAATCATTACCCAGCACACTTTTCTAATACCAAGGTGATTAACAAAAGTATTTCTACCTCCAATTATATCATTCTTATAATCTCTCAAATCCTTAGCAATAATCTCGGCAATCCCTATGAAAAATACAACTCCCGAAGTAAATACAACACTAGAAAATTGAGAAATAATGCTCACTTCGATACTTTCATTTAGGGTAATATACATCATAATATAACATGTCCCGATAAGGATAATCCAGTATAAAATGCTCCCATAAGGACGTTCACAAAAGCGAAGAGGTGGGATAGAATACACATAACTAAAGACCATAATTATCATGACAAAAACAAAAGCATAAATGCTGTGAAATATAGAAATGACAAGTGCTAGTAAAAACACTATACAGACATAACTCCAAGCTGTTTTTTCAGAAATCTTTCCTGAAGCAATTAACCTGTCCCTTTTTGAGAGTTCAGGGCTTGCCATATCAACATCAATATCACCAATATCATTGATAAGAATTGCTCCAATATTTACCAAGCTAATTACAACAACAAGAAAAACAAAGTTATAATCAGGTACTTTCTGAAGGATCATTGCAGAAAATCCAAGACAAGTAGATACAGTAAACCACAATAATACTTTAGGCTTAATAATTGCTAAGATATGGTTGAAGTTCATGAATAATATTTACGATTAAAATACAATAATTTTATGGGAGGAAAAATACGTAAAAACCCTTATTTTTTCTTAAGATCAGGATATAGCATTATTATGCATAAAGTAGTTTAAGGAAAGTCCTCAACAAGATGCAAGTTTCCGTTATAACGACAGCTTAACTTAATCTTGTAATCTTGCGACTGTTACTATTCATTAAGAGTTTATATATAATTTTGCTTTTTAAGAAACTTATTGATATAGCCTATTTTATTCATCTCTTTTTGCCAAATTGAATCATCAGTATTGATACGTTGAAAATGCCACCATTCGGTTAAATAATATTCTCTTTCCCAGCCCATTTTCCTTCTAATAGGAATCATTGCTTGTTCTTCGAATAATTTTGAAATATTTATAAATCCCCCTTCTAAAGTTTTATTATAATATTGTCTTTTATCAAAATCATAAAAAGTAAAATCTTTTTTAAGAGTATTATTTTTCAATTTGCTTTTCACAAAAACATCCCAATACTCTCCATCTCTGTCTGCTATATAATAATAGTCTGTGTCGGGATCTTGCATTCCTCGCCATTCATCTAAATCAATAGCTAAGGCAGCTAGATGTAAGCTCGTTTTCTTCATCCCTTTTGAAATTGTTGTATTAGCAGGATTCCTAAAACACGCTATACTATTTATAGGAAAGATTCCTCCCAACCCTAAAACCTTAGATTTAATTTTCTCAATTTTTTCTGAGGTTTCTGATCGAATCCATGTTTTTCCCCATTTTACCAAAGGAACATCACAAGAATTTCTATAGTTATTTTCGAGCCACAAACTTAACTCTTTAGCCGTTTCATTATCAAATACTCCGTTCACTTGACCTAAAAAAGTAATATTTATTTTTTCTGTATATTCTTTTTCACTAAAAAAATTATAAATATTTCTTTTTTGACTTTTAGCTTGAATTTGAAATGCTAAAATTGTGGCATAAAGCTTTATATTGAAACAACCATTTATATTTCCAACCATATATCCAAAACCCAATTCATGAAACCTTTCTTGAATTTTATGTATATAATTTTTATCTAACACATTAGAATCTTCTTCTCCGGTTAGGTGTCTTTCATAAGTTGTTTTATCAACATCATTCTTTTTTAATTTATTTGAAAATTTATATACCGCCATATTAGTTATATTTTAAAGTTTGCTTGTTTAAAATTGTTTATCCAATAGTTTTTATCTTGAGTTTTATACTCATAGTACTCATTTAGTAAATTTGGTTCTCCTCCAAACATTGCTTTAAGACATATGCAAATAAAAGGAAACCCTCCCCAATAATTAATAAATTCTTTACAAGGATTAATAACCTCATTATAAAACATAATTGGACAACTATCAAACAATTGAAAGTTACTTATCTTTAATTTGGTCAAATCTAACAGTATCTCTTTATTTAATAAGTTTTTAGTTTTAAAGCTATCTTTTTTAAAGATTGAATCAATTATATAACTTGTATAAACTGCATTAACACCATCCATTAATAAATTGAGATTAATAGCTTTAGGTATTGATTTCGATAAATCTTTACTTGAATAGGAGTCTCCATATTGATTTCTATAATTAATTCCATATTGTTCTCTATAGATAGTAAAGTTGTTTTTCCCATCATCTACTAGTCTAAAAGTTCTATAAGTAGAAAAATGAATACAGTCATGAATATAATTCCGTAAAAGTTCCGCTACAACTAATTTTTCACAACCAACTATTTCGATGTTGAGAAGAGTTGTGAATGCCATTAAGTTAAAATAATAAAAACCTCCTCCTTTTTCGTCATAAAAACCTCCTAATTTATCACTTTCCGGCATTGAAACTAAATAACGGTCGAATGGGATGAAATTAAACATACTATATGTTGATCTAATTAAAAGCTTAACAAGATTAATCTTTTCTAAAAAAAATCTTCTGAAATTATTTTCTTATCCATTAATTCTTCTAATGAAATATAATTTTTGAATCTATTAGGTATTGATTCTCGCTTAGATTTTAATATTTTTTGAATTTTTAATTTCTCTTTTATTGTACCAATATAATCTTCATTTAAAAAAACATTATCAATCATAAATCATTAATTTTTTATAGCGAAAGTTTCATCACATTTGATATCAAGAGTTTCTATTTTCGCTTTTAATTTCTCATTTCCTTTTTTTAAGCTCTATAAGGTGTAAAAAAGTTCTTCTATTTTTCCCAAATTTATTTCTGTTGCTCTATTGACCAAAACACCTACTGTTGCCTCAATATCTTTAGACGAAGGAACTCCTTACAAGTGTTTATGTTTTTTAGCAAAGACTTGAATATCATCTAGAGAAAGTATTTTTTAATCAGGTTTTAGACTGATAATTAAATTGTCATCATTTTATCTGAAACAAATTTGGTTAAAAAAAAAGTGTAATTCTATGCGTAAATTCCTGTATTTTTAAACACATCTTTCTTACTAAGAAGAAAATGAACTACTTTAGTAACAATATAAATTCTTAAAGTGAAAAAAAAATTTGCACCATCTTACTATTGTTAACTCTATTTTGGGGATATGAAAGCAATGCATTTAATTTGGTCTTCAATTCAGAAATAACCGAATTATTAGCAGAGGCAAAAAAACTAGAATTGGAATCTAAGTACGAAGATGCAATAACGATATATTCCAAAGCCTTAGAAATTGCGGCAAAACATGAGTTAACTGATGATGCCAGCTTTATTTATAAAAAAATAGGACTTATATATTATAAAAGAAAAAAGTATAAAAAAGCTAAAAGGTTCTTTAAACAGAGTATTACAGCCAATCCTGTTACCAAACATTCAGCAGATTCATATTTAAACCTTTCCCTCTTATATAGAAAACAACATGAGCAGGATAGTGTTTTATATTGTTTAGAAAAATCTCTTTTTATATATAATAAACTACCTTCTTCAAAAGATCAATTTCTAACTTATTTAAAAGCTGGAATATTATATAAAAATGCAGGAGTTTACAATGAAGCTATTCGATACCTTATTAAAGCATACAAAGGGTTTGACAAACTCCAGATGAATGAAAAAAAAGCTTCTACTGCTAACACAATAGCAGACACACAACGCCTTTTAGGACATCTAGATATCGCTGAAATATATTATAAAGAGAGTTTGAAATTAAGAATTCAACAAAAGGATTCTTTAAAAATTTCTTACAGTTATAATAATATGGGAAATTTTTATAAAGATTTCAAAAGATACGATTCTGCGGAACATTACTATCAAAAAGCCATTAAAATTCAAGAACCTTTATCTAGAAAAAAAGAAATAGGTCGAATGCTTAGTAATTTAGCTTCTATTTATCACAAACAAGAAAAGTATACAGCTGCATTAGCTACTTATAAAAAAGCTCTTACAGAAAAACGTAAAGAGCAAGATAGTATTGCTATCGCAGATACATTAAATGAACTTGCGTTTATTTATCTAGAAAAAAAAGATCATATCCATGCTAAGAATTATTTAGATACTATTAAAACAGTGATTTCTTCAATAAATAATAAAGATGTACTCCTTAGAAACCTTGAAATCAACGCGCTTTATTATGAATCTATTGAAGACTTTAAAGAAAGTATTGTGTATCATACAAAGTATAAAAAATTATATACAACTGTCTTTAATGATAATCAAGATCAAAATACTCAACAATTACAACAACAATTTCATACTGAGATAAAGGATAAGCAAATTGTAGGGCTATCAACGGATAAAAAAACACAAGAAAAGGTTATTAATTTGCAAGAAAAAAATCTTAGAAGAAAAGATGTTTTTTTGATCCTTCTAGGAGTTTTATTGCTTTTTTCTATTGGAATTTACTTTTATCTCCGACAACAACAAAAGATAAAACAGCGAGATTTTGAGTTAAAAAAATTGCACGATATTTTCAAAGCGCAAGAAGTCATAAAAGATGGTATTAGTAAAGATTTACATGATTTAATTGCTTCAAACCTTAATGGTATTCGTTTAAAAATGCAAGCTATCCCTACATTAGAAAATAATCAATCTTATATAACTAATATTGTTAATGAATTAAAAGAAAGTAGTAAGCAAATACGACTTATTTCTCACAGATTATCTCCATTAAGAGATCGCATAAAACATATTCCTTTCAGGGAAATTCTAATCTCACATCTATCGGAGTTTCAACTCTATTCTAAAACTTTAGTTGATATTGACCCACCATTACCTGAAGAATTAGATGAAATAAGTATAGATGCGCAAACTAACTTTTATGCTGTTTTTTTAGAAATCATAAATAATATAGGAAGGCATGCCCAAGCAACTGAAGTAGTGATTACTCATTTTACAGATAAAGACGGGTTTTTAAATATAAGTATTTCTGATAATGGAATTGGTATTTTAAAGTCTGACAACAGCGGCATAGGTCTTATGAATATAAAGAATAGAGTTTCACTTCTTGGAGGAACACATATCGTTGAAAGTTCAGACAAAGGGGTTTCTATAACGATTATAATTCCTCTTAAATAAAATTTAGTATGAATAAAAAAATAAATATTTTAATCGTTGAAGATTCAAAATCCTTTGCACAAGGACTAGAAGCATTACTACTTCAAAATTCTATAATTGATCAAGTTTTTATTGCAACAAATAGAAATGAAGCTCTAATACAGTTAAAAGAGTGTTCTGTTGATATTATAATTCTAGATTTAAATTTAGGAACATCAGAATATGACGGGATTGATATTGCTAAAAAAATAAAACAGCAACATTCAAAGAAAAAAATTATTGTGCTTACTGAAAACATAAAAACATATTTACATGAACAACTATTCAATGAATGCCATGTTGATGCTTATATCGACAAAAGATCAGATATAAAAGAAACTTTTACTGCAATAAATGAAATTATAAAAGGGAATACTTATACCGATATAGAAGTAGAAAAAATTCTTGAAAATAGTCGTTGGATAAAAACTACTAAACGAGAAAAACAAATTATTTCTTTATTAGCTGAAGGATTAACACAACTAGAAATAGCAGAACAACTATTCATCAGCCCTAGAACCGTTGAAAAACATATTAGAAATTTATTTGAAAAGTTTAAAGTAAAAAAAACAACAGAGTTGATTGTGAAATACATAAAATATAGGGGTTCTAATAGGGAAAATGTAGAAGAAACTATTCCTCCTTTTAAATCTATATAAATTAAAAAGGGTGCTAAAAAACTCAGCACCCTAGTTAAACAAATTATTCGTTTGGCTCTAACTCTTCCTCTTCTCCAGTATTCTCTGATGGAGATTCAGAAGCGTTGTCAGTAGCAGAAATATTTGTTTGCTCATCATCAAGCTCTTCAACTGAGCAAGATGTCATTCCTAAAGTAAATGCTAAAGGGATGAGAATTAAAAACTTTCTCATGACACATTAAGTATTAGTGTCCTGATCAGGTTAGTTTGAGGTCGCAACTCAAACTAGTTAAACAATGCGTCCTTGTACGAGGAGTATTTCCCTCTTGAAATACAAGACAAATATGTACATGAGTAACAGATAATTAAACATTATGCCCTGTAAAGTCCTAAAAAGCCCTGATTGTTCTTTTTTTATCTGAAATTTTAAAAAACACGTTTATAAGATGAATCAAAATCCAATTATTAATGTCTATCGAAAAGCGAAAGAAAAAGGGGTATTAGTATATTTTAAAGATTTGCATAAAGGGCAAATCATGAATTGTCTTAAAGACTTTTTAGGTAGTTCAGAATGTAATGAAGCTCACCAAAAAAAAATAATCAACTATTATTCTCAAGATGTTAAAACGATTAATCAAGTAATACGTGTTTGTAAAGCTGATGATTTTAAACCTATAATAGGATTTTTAAATCTAGAAACAAGTCCGAGTAGACATGGCATTTTCCCTTTAACAAAAATACTATTAGAGTTTGATATACAATTGGGACAAGAACTAAAAAAAATTCAAAAAAACCTTAAAGCCCCATTTATTACTAATAATCTATTTAGAGAAAAAATAAAAGAGTTCTACTTAACTGATTCTGAATTTACCACTATCAAAATTAATGGAGATTTGGATAGTAAATTAGGAATACTATCAATGGAAGATTATTATATTCAACTCTCGTACACTTCTTATAAAGATATATGCAATCAGGATAGCTTATTAAAACTAGAAAAAGAATACTCTTATTCTAAAATTAATAAAAACAAAAACAGCTTTTACAAAAGTAATCTTGCAAAAGATTATGTGGCTAAAAATATTATTTTTAATAATAAAGTTTTAATTATTGGAAACCCAGGAGTTGGAAAATCTACTTATGCAAAAAATCTATGTTATAAATGGGCTAAGGAATATAAAAATTCAAAAAGCGAAAGAATTATAATATATATACAATTAAGATATTTAAATTTTGAGGAAGAAAGTTACTTAGTAAGTTTTATAAATAGACAATACTTCAGTGCTATAGATAGTAAATTATTTTCATTGAATGCCCTTGAAAATTTTCAATTAATTTTAGATGGATTTGATGAGTTAACTTTTGAGAATCAAATATTACTTATATCAAGAATAAAACGTCATAACTATATAATTTTATCACGCCCTTATGGTCTAATTAATCATGATTTAAATCACGATATTTCCATCCAAATAGATGGGTTTAATAGTTCAGGTATAGAATATTATTTAGATAATATTCTTAAAAGTAAAAGAAAAAAGAAAAATTTCCTAAAATTAGTAGAACAAAATAGAGTCTTAAAAGATTATGCCAGTACACCTTTGATGCTTTCATTTATGTCTTTAATTTACTTAACTAGTAAAAACATTAAAAAAGATTTATCATCTATTAAATCTATATATGACTTACAAGAAAAAGTGTATAGCTGGGTTTTATCTTATGCTATAAAAAAGAAAAGTATTGGACGGAACAAAATAAAACATAGCATAGAAGAGTTTGCATATAACATGCAAATTCATAAAAAACTTAAATATTTGGGTGATTTTGAAGATCCGTTTGAAAGTACAGTAGAAAAATTATCTGCAATTGGATTAGGAAGCCAAAGAGAATTAAATAGTTTTGGATTTCAATGGCAGTTCAGTTTTAACACTATCACTTTTCAGGAGTTTTTAGCAGCACGATATTTAAAAAATAAATTCAGAGTCAATTGTTTTTTTAGTATCTGATTCTTTTTTTTGGAATTTATGTTTAATGCTAATAGGAATGCTATCTAGTAATAAACATGATTTAAATAGTAGAAATCAATATTCTGAAACACTAATAAACACTTTAGAATCTCTATATAAAATATATTCAGAAAAAGATCAACAATATTATGGTCTTGCCTATTATATGCTATTAGCAGAATGTGATCATGATATCATTTCTAAAATCATGAATCGTCAAAATATTAACTTGATGATTATATTTTATAAAAAAGCTTATTTTGATAATTTTTGGAGTACGACTATCTATGAATCAATAGAAAAAATCATTTATAAATCATCATATCATTTTCAAAAGGAGTTTGTAAATTCCATAAATGAAGAGTTACCTAGAGTAGCAAGTATATTGAATAAGAAAATAATGAAACACGAAAATTTCTATTATCTATCTAATTTAATAGAAATTGCATCAAACTACGGTCAAAAAGATATTCTTAATATTCTTATACCTGTTTTGACAACACTTAAAGATCAAGTTAGCGAATTAAGTAATCAAGCCATAGCTATAGAAGAAGATATTAATACCGAAGATCAAAATCAAATTTCAATATATTACACATTGAATGAAAAAGAAACTTGGGGAAGAAACACTTTAGCTAGTCTGTTTAGTGATTTAACATCTTTTTCTGATAAAGAATTAGCATTGTATAGGGCTGAAATTTTAGCTATCTATAATGACGAGAATACTCATTTTTCTATATTGAAAAATATAATTTCAAGAATTATTTCTGTTTGGAGCCTGGTGGAATTAGAACAACAGTATGAATCACTAAAAAATTTCCAAATAAAAAATATAATCAAATTAGAAGACACTCAAGAAGCTTATTTTGAAGAAATACTCAAACTTGCAGAAAATCTATATGTATTCATTAACCATGAAAAAACTTTTTCTTCAAGAGAGAAAAAAGTGTTTCATGATTTTTTTGAATTTTTCACCAACTACCTTTTCACCCCTAACAGTTATTCATATATAAATGACTTCTTTATAGGTCATCTTATAGATGTTATTATTATATCCTTAGCTAAAATAAATACTGTTGAAGCATATAATTTTCTTTTTAGTATCTCTGAAGAGTTTGATGCATTTATTTTTTCATCGATGAACAATGAAACAACATTTAACAACTATGTAAATCTAATTTTCGAAGATGTTTTTAAAACATCTGATAACAAGTTAATTAACAAGCTAATCATTATACTTAAATCTGCTCCCAACATTAGATATAATTATTTATTTTTCAGAGAGAGTATCTTCAAATTATTTAAACTATTGATTAATGATAATTTTGATCTTTTAGTGAAAGAAAATAAAAAAAGTGAAACTTTTGTAAGCACTCGGTAAAACCCGTATTGCATATTTCAGGATGATTTTGTAAGACTGTATTTTACATAAAAGGAGTTATGAAAAACCGTATTACACTGATAGTTAGCAAGCTTAGTATTTCTAGTTCTTAGATAGGTGTCTGATTTTAAGCTATTCTTAGTATTGGAGAGATTCTGCTAAGAAAATGGTATTTCTTTAACAATTTAAACTACTGCTGGATTTTTCCAATTTTGTGGTAGTAATTCTTCTAATTTATTGGCTTTATGCTCAGGTAATCTTTTAAAGACATCATGTAGCCACAGATACGGATTTACATCATTGATTTTACAAGTAGCAAAGAAAGAATACATGATAGCTGCATGTTGTGCAGCCTTGTGAGATCCCGCGAAGAGATAATTTTTGCGCCCGAGTGCCAGTGGTCTAATTGCATTTTCTATTAGGTTGTTATCAATCAGATACTTTCCATCTTGTGTGTAAGCGCTTAGCTTATCCCACAAGTTTAAACTATACGCAAAAGCCTTTCCAATAGCGCTTTTAGGCAATACTTTACTGTACTCTTGTTGCATCCAAGTATGAAGCTTTTCTAAAATAGGCTTCGCACATAACTCTCTATAGCGTTTTATGGTCTGTGTATTTGTAGTACGCTCTTTTATTTTTCGCTCTATGGCATATAGTTTTTGGATTTGCCCCATAGCATGGCTGGCTCTTGCGTTATCATTATCAAGTGCTTTTTCAAAATAGCGCCTGGCATGTGCCATGCAAGCCAAGAGCTTTATCGGATGTTTGGTACTTAGATTTTGGTATGCTCTATATCCATCAGTTTGCAATGTTCCGCTAAACTGTTGTAAAAAATCTTTTGGAACTTTTGCTGACCTGCTAGGATCGTACTTAAATAATACTAATCGTTCCACTGGTGCATGGAATACCCAATGATATCCTGTATGCAAGCTTCCGTTTTTATGATTGTCTTGAACTTTGATCGGCGACTCGTCCCCTTGGAGGTACTGACTTTGTAATACTACTTTTTGTAGGACTTCATATAATACCTCCAATTGTGTTACTCCTTTAGAAAACCAACCTGTCATTGATGACATTGCTACAACAACGTCTTCTCTTTTTAAAATTTGTATCTGACGATAAAAAGGAAGATGATCCACGAACTTGCTGACACAAATATGGGCTAATAATCCAGCTCCAACATTGGATTTTGGCAAGATCATGCTAGGAAGTGAAGCAATAACGATTCCTGCATCATTTGGTAATGCATATTTTGGACGAATAATTTTACGAACATAGACCCTAGAAGGCGTATACTCCAATACTTCTGTAATTTCTTCACCTATTTTAATACTACCTTGAGCAATATGCACAGGTTCTACTATTTCTTCAACTCTTGGTAAATGCGAAGCTAATGGTAAACGAATAGGATGCTTTTTTGTTTTTGACCGATTGTAACTAATCTGCTGTTGTACTACCGCTGTCTGCTCAGAAGTTTCTTCTGTAAATAGTCCTAATTGAAGTGCATCTGTGTTAGGAACAAATCGTTCGCTTTTACTACCAAAAATAAGGCGTTTTAACTCAGATAACTGTAATTCTAAATTTTGATAGTTAGAGAGTAACTGTTCATATTCTGATTTAGGAATCTGAACATAATCTTGATCGATAACCACTGTAGATAAGGATGTTTTCACATGTTAAAAATACAAATACTCCTTAGAAAAAACAATGTTTTACAACAATTTATGCAGGTATTTGATATCGCTTTTTTCTACGAATATGAGAGATTGAAATACCATCGATAAGTAACACCAATTGCGAATAACTAAGAGTAATACCCATCACAGAAGCATCATATACAGGCAACTCAAAGCGACCAGATTCCAAGCGTTTATAATACAACACAAAACCACCATCTTCCCAATGTAATATTTTTACTTTATCACGTGATTTGTTGATAAATATATATGCAGTTCCATCCAGAGCAGAGCCGTTGAGTTCTTTTTGGATAATACCTGCTAGACCATCAAAACTCTTACGCATATCGGTGGGGTGACTATATAAATGATAACGGTGTGAAATTCCTAGTCCAAACATGATATAAGTTGAGTTAATGAGCAAAGAGTCTTTTGATTTAATAAACAGGTATCTAAATGTAGACGAACACCGTTTGGATATTCAATTTTAATTGATGAATCAGAAGTAGTCATGGGCATATCAACTTCAATAGGAATAAATTTACTCCAAGATGGTTCTTCTCTAGGATGAATTTCCGCTT
Organism: Kordia antarctica; assembly: GCF_009901525.1. Classification (NCBI taxonomy): domain Bacteria; kingdom Pseudomonadati; phylum Bacteroidota; class Flavobacteriia; order Flavobacteriales; family Flavobacteriaceae; genus Kordia; species Kordia antarctica. The sequence continues at coordinate 3,984,006 of NZ_CP019288.1, read as the reverse complement.
GATCTAATTTCTTTTCAAGATGATAGTGTTTCAGCCAATATTTTAAAGTAGCCAGCTTGATATCTTCACGCTCACAAAAATATTTCTGATCGATATCTTCTAAGTACATCATTTCTATCAAGGCAAACATACGCTCTTGTTTCTTGGAGTTTTTCATCTGACTAAAATAATCCACTCAAAGATTCTCTGCAATATGCAGTTTACCGAAGGCTTACAAACTTTTAAAAAAATTATTAATCAACTGACAGACATCATAAATATTTCTGAAAAAAATTATAATAAAAAATTTATCTTAGATCAGATTTTTAAAAATAATTTATCTGCAATTTATAATGTTAATAATGGAATTATTTTAAAAACTATAGCTGCTGACTTTATTTTTTATGAAGACACATATTGGGATCTTTTCAGAGATCACTTCGAAAAAAATAATTGGGACATAAACATTGTGTTACCTTTTTTAAAAAATCACGAATTGTTTTTATTTGAATCAAATCATACTAGGCTAATAGTCGTTTTTTTAGATTTGTTTGAAAATAAAAAAAACTTTTCTAAAATAAGAACTGATCAAATTAAAGGTGAACTTTTAGAGTTTATCTCTCAAATTTTACTTATTCTTAAATGGGTTGAAAATATAGATCTCAAGCATAAAATCTTGAGTTTAATAGAGAAAATTTTGTTAGATAAGAAAGTATTAAAACTTTGTTATTATGAAGTACACGACTTGACTCCTGTATTTTATTTATTGACCTATATCCTTTTCTATTTTTACAATCCTGTTTTGAAAGAGTTTTTAATAGAAATTAATATTTATGAGAAAATAAATAAAGAAGTTGGAGCAAAAACTATAATTCTTGATAATTTAATTGAATTTACTAAAAACAAGTATTATGGTATTGAAATGAAAGAAGTTAATAAATTCAAACCTGTTTTAGGGGATTTATTTTATAAAGAACTAATAGACTTAATCAATCAAAGACTTATAAACAAAGAAGAATTTAACCCAGAAAAATTTGATAATCTTCTACAAGAAAATAAAGAACTCCATAAAAATTTAGGTCAGTGATTCATTTTAGAAGTTTACAGCACTGCTTTTTTCTTAATTTATCGATATAAAATTTATCTCATCGGAATAGTTTTTTTTGAATTCAGGGGAGCAAAGAATAGTTACTTCAAAATGCTTTAGTATTTATAGAGAAGGCGGCAAATTTTACCCTTAAAAGTTCATTAAGGAATTCATATATGTAAATTAAATGAATGATTTTACGAACAAAAAACACCTTAGAAATAATATTACGTGTGTGTCTTTATTATTCAAACTTTGCATCAATTACGGAAAGCCGTAAAGATTATTAAAACAGAAGCCTGTTATTGTTTATATATAAAACAAACATCATGAGAAAGAAAAAAGGAGATCACCAAGCAGAAATTAAGAATCCTAATAAGGGAACGGACGGTACAAATAAAACCCATGACAAAAATCAAGGAAAATAGAGAAAAACAGTTAAACCCAAATCAAAAGCCTAAATAATAGTTCAATTTATAGATTTTAGTAAACAAAGAATTGTTTTACCTATGTTTTACCCAAATAAAAAAGCCGAAGTATAAAACTTCGGCTTTTCGTTGCTGTACTCGAGATGGGAATCGAACCCACACTCCCGAAAGAACTGGATTTTGAATCCAGCGCGTCTACCAATTCCGCCACTCGAGCTATTTAAGGAGTGCAAATTTAGAAAATATTTTCAATTCTCGGTTAAAAAAAGAAATAAAAGCTTTTAGAGTTGTAATAAATTTCTAAATTTGCACCTCATTTAGCGCAACATAACAATTAAGTAACTACTAAACAGAATATTAAATGAACTATACTGTCCCCGAACCAAAGATTTTCGCCTGTACGCAGAGTGAAGAGCTTGCAGAAAAGATTGCAAAACACTACGGAACAGATTTAGGAAAAGTAACATTCTCAACATATAGTGATGGTGAATTCCAACCTTCCTTTGAAGAGTCGGTTCGTGGCGCAAGAGTATTTATCATAGGATCTACGTTTCCAAACTCAGATCATCTAATGCAAATGCTTCTCATGCTTGATGCTGCCAAAAGAGCCTCAGCGCGTCATATTACAGCAGTACTTCCTTACTTCGGTTGGGCAAGACAAGATCGTAAAGACAAACCAAGAGTTCCAATAGGCGCAAAACTAATAGCCAAAATGCTAGAAGTAGCAGGAGCAACACGCATCATTACGATGGATTTACATGCGGATCAAATTCAAGGTTTCTTTGAAAAACCAGTAGATCACTTATTTGCTTCTACCGTGTTTTTACCTTACCTAAGAAAACTGAACTTAGATAATCTAATGATTGCTTCTCCAGACATGGGAGGATCTAAAAGAGCATATGCATATTCTAAATTTTTAGAATGCGACGTTGTTATCTGTTACAAACAACGAAAAAAAGCCAACGTAATTTCACACATGGAACTCATTGGTGATGTAACAGGAAAAAATGTAGTCTTAGTGGATGATATGGTAGACACTGCTGGAACATTAACAAAGGCCGCAGAAGTAATGATGGAAAAAGGTGCTTTATCTGTACGTGCAATATGTACACACCCAATTCTATCAGGACAAGCGTATGAACGAATAGAAAACTCACCATTAGAAGAGTTAATCGTAACCGATTCTATTCCTTTACGCCAAAAATCAAGCAAGATAAAAGTAGTAAGTTGTGCGCATTTATTTGCAGATGTGATGCAAAGAGTACAAAACAACACTTCTATCAGCTCAAAATTTTTAATGTAATTAAATATTAATATAAATTAAAAGAATGAAATCAATTACAATTAACGGATCTCAAAGAGAAAGCGTGGGCAAAGTATCAACAAAAGCCTTACGTAATGCTGGAAAGGTTCCTTGCGTATTATACGGAGGAGACAAACCATTACACTTTTCAGCAGAAGAATTATCATTTTCTAAATTAGTGTATACTCCAAATGCGCACACAGTTGTGATTGCATTAGAAGACGGTACAACACACAATGCAATTTTGCAAGACCTTCAATTTCACCCAGTAAGTGACAAAATTTTACACGTAGATTTTTATCGTTCATTTGAAGATAAAGAACTTACAATGAGTATTCCTGTTACTATCAAAGGAAAATCTCCAGGTGTTATGAATGGTGGAGCTTTACGTTTAAACAAGCGTAAACTTAGAATTAAAGCATTACCAAAAAATTTACCTGACTTTATTGAAGCAGACATTTCTGAATTAAAAATTGGAGATAAATTGTATGTAACTGCTTTTGCAAATGAAAACTACAAATTATTACATACGGATAACACCGTAGTTTGTCAAGTAAGAATCTCGCGTGCTGCAATGAAAGCTGCGCAAGATGCTGTAAAAGAAGAAAAAGTTGCCGCTGGTACTACTCCTGCTACTCCTGCAGCAGAATAAAAATAATTGATCTTCTGATCTATAAAAAGCATTCCACATCGGAATGCTTTTTTATTTTCAGTGAAACTCCATTTTGAGAAAATTGCAAGTTGCACGAATCCTACTGAAATTTCAAACTTATGTCAATTTTTACGACTCAGACTTGCCATAAGAATTAATAGGTTCTATTTTTACATAAAATTTTACAAAAAAGAATGTTTCAATTTTTAAAAAAATTATGGAGTTCATCTCCCGAAAAAATAGCACGAAACATAGAAGAAACAGATCCTATGAAAAAATTTCTCATTGTAGGTTTAGGAAACATTGGAAGTGAATATGAAAACACGCGACATAATATCGGCTTCAAAATACTAGACTTTTTTGCCAAAAAAGAAGCTGTCAAGTTTCAAACAGACAAACTAGGTGATGTAGCTACGTACAAATTCAAAGGAAGAACATTTATGCTGTTAAAACCTAGCACGTATATGAATCTTAGCGGAAAAGCAATTCGCTATTGGATGACGAAAGAAAAAATTCCAATCGATAATATATTAATTATTACGGACGATCTAAATCTTGAATTTGGAACCATTCGTGTAAAAATGAAAGGAAGCGATGGCGGACACAATGGCTTAAAAAGTACGCAAGAACAACTCATGACCACAAAATATCCAAGATTCCGATTTGGAATTAGTTCCGAATTTGGCAAAGGAAGACAAGTAAATTATGTGTTAGGCGAATGGAATACCGAAGAAAATGACAAGCTTTCTGAACGACTTGAAAAAAGTGCCGAACTCATAAAATCATTTGGAACCGCAGGAATTTCAAATACTATGAACAACTTTAACGGAAAATAAATAGCTTTGTAAAAAACCAACGAACAGTGAATACCATAGATTTTTTTGACACATACAAAGCCGAAAATCCATCCGCAATAACCATCGGAACCTTTGATGGTGTTCATCTTGGACATAAAAAGATAATAGAAAACCTCATCGAAAAAGCAGACGGTTTGTCTACAACTTTGTTGACATTTTTTCCGCATCCGCGAATGGTTTTGCAACAAGATTCAACCATAAAACTCATCAATACCATCGATGAACGCATCCAACTCTTAGAAACTACCAAACTAGATACGTTGATTATTTATCCTTTCAACAAAGAATTTTCACGTCTAAAAGCGCGTGATTTTGTTCGCGATTTACTAATAGAACAACTAAATCTAAAAAAAATAATCATTGGCTACGATCATCGTTTTGGAAGAAACAGAACAGCAAACATAAATGATTTACGTGAATTTGGTGCAGCGTTCGATTTTAAAGTAGAAGAAATTAAAGCCAAAGAAATTGACGATGTCGCTATCAGTTCTACAAAAATTAGAAAAGCACTCAACGAAGGCTATATTACTACTGCAAACAAATATCTTGGATACGAATTTATGATGACTGGAACTGTCGTTTCTGGAAAAGGATTAGGCAAAAAAATCAACTTTCCAACAGCAAACATTCACATCAAAGAAACCTACAAACTCATTCCGAAACAAGGTGTATACTTTGTAAAAAGTATCATTGATACTGTTACCGTTTTTGGAATGATGAATATTGGCACGAATCCTACGGTTGCAGGAAAAAAACAAACGATAGAAGTACACTTTTTTGACTTCGATCAAGATTTATATGATAAAAAAATACAAGTGCATTTAATAAAACGCCTGCGCGAAGAACAAAAATTTAATTCGGTAGAAAAACTACAAGAACAATTACAAAAAGACAAAGTCGCTTCGTTAGACTTAATTCAAAATTACAATGCTTAACAAATTTCTTTTTAAACAAGTAGACAATACATCGCTCGTGCTGTTTCGAGTGTTTTTTGGCTTACTAATTTGTTTAGAAGGATTTGGTGCCATTCTCACAGGTTGGGTAAAACGTACGTTTATCGATCCTGATTTCACATTTACATTTATCGGTTTTGAATGGTTGCAACCACTTCCAGGAAACGGCATGTATTTCTACTTTGCTCTCATGGGAATTTGTGGTTTTTTCGTCATGATTGGCTACAAATATCGTTGGAACATGGGAATTTTTACAATCATGTGGACATGCGCTTATTTGATGCAAAAAACGTCGTATAACAATCACTATTACTTATTAATATTGTTGTGCATTTTTATGTGGATAGTTCCTGCGCATCATTACCTTTCGGTAGATGCGAAACGAAATCCGGCAATCAAAAAAAATTACATACCCAATTGGTGTCTGTGGATTTTTATTCTACAATTATTTATTGTGTATACATATGCTTCTGTTGCGAAAATGTATCCAGATTGGATTTCGGGAGAAGTTCCTAAAAACTTAATCGGCGGAAGAAGAAACTTGCCAATTGTTGGCGAATTTCTACAACAAAACTGGATTTACTATGTATTGACGTACGTCGGAATTGCGTTTGATTTATTGATAATTCCGCTGTTGCTTTGGAAACGTACACGCGTATTTATCTTTTGCTGCGCGGTTGTTTTTCACTTATTCAACTCGTTTATATTACACATCGGAATCTTTCCGTATCTGTCATTAGCGTTGTGTATTTTCTTTTTTGAACCAGAAACCATTCGAAACATCTTCCTAAAGAAAAAAGAAATCTATACAGGAAATGAAGTCATTTTGTCTCCGTACAGAAACATCATAATTCCAATATTCGCGCTGTATTTTATCTCACAAATTCTTTTACCATTGCGTCATTGGACATTTCAAGATGATGTTTTATGGACAGAAGAAGGACATCGACTCAGTTGGCGCATGATGTTACGCTCAAAAACAGGATATGTACAACTCAGAATTGTCGATAAAAATTCGGGCGTCACTACGTATGTAAATCCAGCAAGCTATACAACGCCAAAACAATCGCAAAGAATTGCTGTAAAACCTGATATGTTGTGGCAATTTGTACAATTTGTTGAAGAAGAATTTGCCAAAGAAGGCAAAGAAGTACGTATTTATGCAGAAGGTCGCGCCAAAGTGAACAATCATTCGTATCAACAACTTTTTGATCCGACAGTAGATTTAGCCGCTGAAGAATGGTCACACTTCTCACATCACACTTGGATTTTGCCTTTTAAAAGTAAATACCAGCATCTAAAATCGACTTCAAAAAAATAATTTTCAGTCCGCTTTCGCGAAAGGTCAAAAATAATACGACAGTTATCTTAATTTGATTATTTTTGCATCTTCAATAATCAGTGCGTTAAGGATTGAGGCATTTGTTGAAGCTCTTTTGTAAAATGGATTCCTGCCTTCGCAGGAATGACAGTTTGCAAAAAGCGACTGCCGAAAGCCTGACCGTAGGGAACGCCAAAAATAGAAAAACATGTTACAATTACAATTTATTAGAGACAATAAAGCCCAAATTATTGAGGCTTTGAAGAAACGGAATTTTGATGCTACTGAAGTTGTAAACGAAGTAGTTTTGCTAGACGAAACGCGCAGAAGTTTGCAAGTTGAGTTGGACAATATTTTAGCTTCCTCTAATAAATTAGCCAAAGAAATTGGGCAATTGTTTAAAAGTGGTCAGCCGAAAAAAGCAGCAATTTTACGCGAAAAAGGAACACAACTCAAAGCAAAATCAGAAGTTTTAAAAACTGATTTAAAGGAAAAAGAAGATGCCCTTTCAGAACTTTTATATACAATTCCAAATGTGCCAAATGCGTTAGTTCCTAGCGGAAATAGCGAAGATGATAATGAAGAAATATTTCGCGCTGGCGACATTCCAACATTGCATGCAGAAGCGCAACCGCATTGGGAATTGGCAAAAAAATACGACATTATTGATTTTGAACTTGGAAATAAAATTACTGGCGCAGGATTTCCTGTGTATAAAGGAAAAGGTGCGCGTTTGCAACGTGCGTTGATTCAATATTTCTTGGATAAAAACGTCGATGCAGGTTATACAGAATATCAAGTTCCGCATTTGGTAAACGAAGCTTCTGCTCTGGCAACTGGGCAATTGCCAGATAAAGAAGGGCAAATGTATCATGCAACGGAAGACGATTTATATTTAATTCCAACAGCGGAAGTTCCGGTGACGAATATGTTTCGTGGCGATTTGCTAAAAGCAGAAGATTTACCAATTTGTTGCACAGCCTACACACCATGTTTTCGACGCGAAGCTGGAAGTTATGGCGCGCATGTTCGTGGATTGAATCGTTTGCATCAGTTTGACAAAGTGGAAATTGTTCGTATTGAATGTCCTGAAAATTCATATACAGCTTTTGACGGAATGGAAGCACATATTAAAGGAATTTTGGATGAATTGAAACTTCCATATAGAATTTTACGTTTGTGCGGTGGCGATTTAGGATTTACAGCGGCATTGACGCATGATTTTGAATTGTTTTCTACAGCGCAAGATCGTTGGTTGGAAATTAGTTCGGTTTCTAACTTTGAGACATTTCAGGCAAATCGTTTAAAATTAAGAATTAAAGACAAAGACGGAAATAAGCAATTGGCGCATACATTAAACGGAAGTTCATTAGCATTGCCAAGAGTTTTAGCGGGAATTTTAGAAAATTACCAAACAGAAAACGGTATTGAAATTCCAGAAGTTTTACGCAGATATACAGGTTTTGATATGATCTCTTAGTTCGTGTTCAAGGTTCAAGGTTCAAGGTTCAAGGTTCAAGGTTCAAGGTTCAAGGTTCAAGGTTCAAATTAAAAAAATAAAGCATTGACAATCTATTTTGTTGGTGTTTTTTGTTTTTAATGAAACTCATATACATATATTTAATACCAAATTAAAGTGCAAAATGCTAAACGTAACTTCGAGTTATTTTTTTGAATGAAATGAAGAAAATTTGTGTCGAGAAGCAGTTTTAAATTCCTAAGTAGATCTCGATACAAAATTTCTTTGAAATTTTACTCGATCTGACGTTTAACGCAATCGACAATAAAAAATTCAAATAGGTTTCATTATAGATCTAACAGCAAAGCGGTCTCAATTCTAATAGCGTTAGCGGTCTATTATCTACTAACATTATCATTTAATTAACACACTTTATTGTTATCTTTGAGCAAAAGCTACACTATGCGTTACATTTTATTTTTAATCATCAGCTTGGCAATGTACGGAACTACATTTGCACAAACAGATGCTTTGGCGCAACAATATTACGAAAAAGGAGAATACAAAAAAGCAATAGTTGCTTTTGAAAAACTCTATAAAAATTCGCCACGAAAAGTAAATTACTTTATTGCAATGATAGCTAGTTATCAGCAATTGGAAGATTTTGAAACTCCTCAGAAATTATTATTGGAAGCGATTGAAGTGCCAAAATCAAATCCTATTTTATTGGTGGAAACTGGTTTTAATTACGAATTAAAAAAAGATTCCGTCAACGCAAAAAAATACTATGAAAAGGCAGTTGCTTTTACAAAAGAAAAAGCTTCCGCTTCCTATATAATTGGACGTTCATTTGAAAAGAAATCGTTGTTAGATTATGCATTAAATGTATATCAACATGCAATGATTGAAAATCCTAACTATAACTTTTTAAACAATATTGCTAGAATTTACGGCGAAAAAGGAGAGATTGAAAAAATGTTTTCTAGCTATTTAGATCTTATAAAAGACAGAGTTGAACAAAAAGGATATGCGCAACGAATAATCAGTCAGTTTTTACGAAACGATCCAGAAGAGAAAAACAATACGCTGTTCCGAAAATTATTGCTCAAAAGAAATCAAGAAGAACCAAATTTGTTGTGGAATGAACTCTTAAGTTGGTTATTCATTCAACAAAAGCAATACAAAAGAGCTTTTATTCAAGAAAAAGCAATTTACATGAATGGCGACGCTTCTTTGCAACGCATTTTTGACTTGGCAAGCATGAGTATTGAAGATGGTGAAAAAGAAACGGCGCGTGAAATTTTGACGTATATTATTGAAAACTCGAATCAAGATTCTACAAAAATTCGCGCATCTCAAAACTTAATTCAATTAGATATTGAAGCGATTACAGATGGAAATTACGATGAAATTCAAGCACGATTTGATGCATTATTCGCGAATTACGAACGCAATTACCGAACCGTTTTATTACAACGCGATTATGCCAATTTTTTAGCTTTTCAGAAAAATAATTCGGAAAATGCAATCACATATCTCAAAGAAACATTAGAGCAAAAACTAACAATACGTCAGCAAGCAGTTGTGAAATTAGCATTGGGCGATATTTTGGTGTATAAAGAACAATTTAACCAAGCATTAATTTACTTTTCGCAAGTGCAAAAAGCCTTAAAAAATGATGTCATTGGTCAGGAAGCGCGTTTTCGTGTAGCGCGTACAAGTTATTATAAAGGTGATTTTGAATGGGCAGAAACGCAACTGAAAGTATTGAAATCGTCTGTTTCTCAATTAATTGCGAATGACGCTTTAAGGTTAAAATTAATTATTTCTGATAATTCTTTAGAAGATTCTACACAAACGGCATTAAAAAAATATGCAAAAGCAGATTTGTTAGCGTATCAATTTAAAGAAACTGAAGCGATTGAAACCTTAGAAGATATTCTGCAAAATCACAAAGGAGAAAAAATTGAAGATGAAGCTTTATTGATGCAAGCAAAATTGTATGAAAAGCGGGCAGAATTTGACAAAGCACGCCTCAATTACAAGAAAATCATCGAATTCTACAAAGAAGATATTTTAGTCGATGATGCCTATTTTGCAATGGCACAATTATATCTAAATCACTTTGACGATCCTGAAAAAGCCAAACAATTCTTTGAGGAAATCATTTTCAATCATCAAGACAGTATTCATTACGTAGAAGCGCAAAAAGCGTATCGGAAATTGCGTGGTGATAACTTAAATTAATACCAATTCTATATAAAAAAATAGGGTTAGTTACAGAAATTGATGTCATAGATACATTTATAGAATACTTTAATGAAACGTAATTTAACAATCATATTTTTTGTCCTAATTTACAACATATGTAACTCTCAACATTCCGAACGGTTTTTAGAATTTGTCAAGGACTTAAAAGAAATCGGTTGTAAAACTGATACAACTTATTATAAAAACGGAAATATTCGGTGGATTGAGTCTTGGATAACTTATGAATATAATTCCGAGGAATACTCAACTGGTTCTGGAAGACAGGTTCAATACTACAAAAATGGTCAACTAGCTAATGAAAGTTACTTGGATAAATACGGAAATATACTGTCATGGAAAGGGTTTGATCGAAATGGAAACAAAACTATAGAATCTGTAACAACAGAAATCGATTCGGATGCTGAAAGTCTAACTGAGCTTTTTAACTCTACAACGGATACTAAATTCAAAAGATACAACCGACTTTACAAATGTTTAAGAAAATCGGGGAATTGTTATCTACATAAAGAAGGTGAAAGAGTTAACGGAAAGAAAAAAGGGGTTTGGACAACTTATTATGATAACGGAAAAATTAAAAAAAAGAAAGAATATTAAAAAAATTGAGCGATTAAATTTACTTCAAACTCAAACAAATTAGAAGAATTAAACTATTCTTCAATAATGTGTAATTCAGCATAAAAGCGTAATTTTGCACTCTATTTAGAAAGCACTTACATGTACATTTATAACGTTACTATTAACATTGACGAGAGTATTCATGAAGAATTTTCAACATGGATCAAAGCGCACATTCCGCAAGTATTAGCCACAGGGAAATTTACGGAAGCACGACTTGTGCAAGTATTAGTTGAAGAAGAAATGGGCGGAACAACATATGCTGTTCAATACACTGCAAAATCAAAAGAACATTTAGAAGCGTATTATACAGAAGACGCTGCAAAATTGCGCGAAGAAGGCATGAAAAAATTTGCTGATAAAATGCTTGGTTTCCGCACGGAATTAAGAGTTATTGAAGATTTTAAAGCGTAAAAAATAATGAAACAGAAAAAATACTATTCGCAAGCTTTATATTTTATGAAAGCAATTTTAGTCATTATTGTGATTGGAGTTACCTTTTTCATAATCACACAATTCTCTGACAAAATAGCACAAGAAATCAGCATTAAACTGCGTAAAAACATGGTCATCATTGAATATGTAGTTAATGGTATTTTTGGATTAATTGCTTTAGCTTCAATAGCATTGATTCTTCTCAGAGGGAAACCAGCAGTAACTTTAAGTCACACAACATTACGAACCAATCGTTTCAAAAAAGATTTTGCGCAGCTAAAATCATATCATCCTGGTAAAGGTGGAAGCGAACCGTATGTAATCTCTCATGAAGGAAAACAATACGACCTTGAACTTTCGTGGTTTTCTAAGAAAGATCAAAAAGAAATAGAAGCATTTATCAAAGAACGCGTTGCAACGATATAATTTTAGTAGATGAAAGATAAAGTAAGAGCAAAAAAACACTTAGGACAACATTTTCTAAAAGATGAAGAAATTGCAGAAAAAATTGCAGATACGCTTTCGTTAAACGGCTATAAAAAGATCCTAGAAATTGGTCCAGGAACAGGTGTTTTAACGAAATACTTACTAAAAAAACCTGTAACAACTTTTGTATGCGAAATTGACTCAGAATCAGTCACCTACTTGCGAGCGCACTATTTACAGCTTTCAGATAAAATTATTGAAAAAGATTTTCTAAAATACGATGTATCGGAAACCTTCAAGCAAGAACAATTTGCCATTATTGGAAACTTTCCGTATAACATTTCTACACAAATCGTATTCAAAACGTTGGAACTTCGCGATCAAGTTCCAGAATTTAGCGGTATGTTTCAAAAAGAAGTTGCACAACGTATTTGCGCGCCACACGGAAACAAAACGTATGGAATATTGTCTGTATTAACGCAAGTTTTTTACGAAGCGGAATACCTTTTTACGGTGCCACCAGAAGTATTCAATCCGCCACCAAAAGTAGAATCTGGCGTAATGCGACTCACTAGAAAAAAAGACTATTCACTTCCGTGTGATGAAAAACTATTCTTCAGAGTGGTAAAAACGGCGTTTCAACAACGAAGAAAAACACTTCGTAACAGTTTAAAAACATTCAATCTTTCCGATAATTTAAAAGAAGATACTATCTTTGGACTGCGACCTGAACAATTAAGCGTTCAGCGATTTGTAGAATTAACCATCAAGATAGCAAATGATTCCATTCAAACTCAGTGATGAGCTCATCGAGCAAGTAGAAAAGCTCATTGAAATAAAAAATGATGCTGTACTTCTAGAACTCCTAGAAGAGATTCACTATGCGGATATCGCAGAAATTATTGATGAGCTAAATCTTGAGGAAGCTACATACATCATCAAACTCCTCGATAGTGAAAAAACATCTGACATTCTTACGGAAGTTGACGATGATGTTCGTGAAAAAATACTGGAGAATCTTTCTGCCAAAGAAATCGCCGAAGAAATTGATGAACTTGATACGGATGATGCCGCAGATATCATTTCTGAACTTCCTGAAGAGCGAAAACAAGAAGTAATTTTTGAACTAGAAGATAGAGAACACGCCAAAGAAATTGTAGAATTACTTCGCTATGATGAAGATACTGCTGGTGGATTAATGGCAAAAGAATTGGTCAAAGTCAACGAAAACTGGAATGTACTTACTTGCGTAAAAGAAATGCGAAAACAAGCAGAAGAAGTATCGCGCGTACATTCAATTTATGTAGTTGATGATGATGATATTTTAAAAGGAAGATTGTCATTGAAAGATTTATTGACAACGTCTACACGTACGCATATCAAGGAGTTATACATTCCGAAAGTAGATTATGTAAGTGTTGGCGAGAAAGCGGAAGATGTTGCTAAAATTATGTCGAAATACGATTTAGAAGCCATTCCTGTTGTAGACGAAATGCACCGTTTGGTGGGTCGTATTACCATTGATGATATTGTAGATGTTATTAGAGAAGAAGCTGAAAAAGATTACCAACTTGCCGCAGGTATTACACAAGATGTAGAAGCTGATGATAGTATTTGGCAACTCACGCGCGCACGTTTACCGTGGCTTTTCTTAGGATTACTTGGAGGAATTGGCGCAGCAGCTATTATGGAAGGATTTGAAGAAATGATTAGTAAATACGCTATTCTTTTCTTCTTCACACCACTAATTGCCGCAATGGCAGGAAATGTTGGTGTACAATCGAGCGCTATTATTGTACAAGGTTTGGCAAATGACGATATTAAAGGAAGCATTAAAAACCGATTGATCAAAGA